>CAXTVE010000182.1:0-6709 GCA_964247485.1 uncultured Propionibacteriaceae bacterium | reverse complement strand
AGCCAAGCCAGGTCGGCGCGACGAAGCCGATCGCCGACGCCACCGAGGTCCACAGGTCCGCCCAGCCGGGGACGGTGCCGGGGTAGACGAGCTGGTAGGCCAGGAAGCCGCAGGCCCAGGCGAGCACCGGCACCACCCGCAGCGGGGCCCGGTCCGACACGTCCCAGCGCTGCCGGCTGACGGCGAAGAAGTCCACCGCCGCCACCGCGAACAGGGGCACGAACACCGACCCGATCAAGAACAGGAACGACTGGTACTGCCCGAAGTCCAGCAGTCCGGCCAGCAGCGTCGCGACCACCCCGATGACCACGGCGACCACCCGCCGGTCGAGCCGGGGCAGCAGGTTCTGCACCGACATGGTGGTCGAGTAGACGTTGGCGAAGGCCTCGTCCACCTCGTCGACCAGCAGGATGGTGATGGCGATGGCGCCGGCCGGCAGGGTGACCAGGGCGGTGAGCACCTGCTCAGCGCCGGCCCCGAGGTTGGCCACGGCGAGGACGCCGAGGGTGTAGTACGCCACCGCGGCCAGCCCGTAGCCCACCGCCGCCGCCCCGAAGGCGGCCCGCCGGGTCCGGGAATGCCGGCTGTAGTCCGCGGCCAGCGGGGCGAAGGAGATGACGCCGGCCACGGCCAGGTCGACGGCGGGCCAGAAGCCCAGCACCCCGTCCTGGGGAATGCCCACCGCCGGCTGTCCCAGCACCGAGACGAACAGGAACACCGACGCGGCGAGCACCAGCCACACCATCACCTTGCGCAGCAGCCGCACGCTGCCCAGCGGGCGCACCGCCATCAGCGTCGCCCCGGCCCCGGCGATGAGCACGAACGGCCAGCGCCACGCCTCGCCCAGGATGGCCGTCGCCGCGGTGGCGATGACGATGATCTCCACGGTGGCCCAGCCGATGTTCTGGCCGATGTTGAGCAGAGTGGGGACGACCGACCCACGCCGCCCGACCAGCCCGCGCAGCGACACCATGGCCGGCGCCCCGGTGGTCGCGCCGAACATCGCCGATGCGCCGAGCAGCAGGGCACCGAGGCCGCAGCCGACCACGATGGCCAGCACCGACAGCCCGACCGAGCCGGTGGTGGTGGCGACCAGCGCCCCGGTGAGCGGCCCGAACAGGCTGATCCCGAGGTTGCCCCACATGGCCAGCTGGTCGAGGAAGCCGAGCGGCCGCGGTGGCTCGGTGGTCAGCGTGAGCGGGGCCTCGGCGGCGCCCGTACGCGCGCTCGCGTCCGGCGTACGCAGATCGGGTGCGGTGGCCGACATCTGACGCGACTCCCTACGCCGGCATTACCCGGTCAGGTTCGGTCGGTCGGCGGGCCTGCGACGCACCCCGCCCTCTCAGCCCACCATGAGGTGTGAGCTCCCGTTGACGTTTCTGCCCGCCACGCTAGCACCGGGGCTTACGATGCCCGCGATGAAGCGACGCGTACCCGGCCTGCTCGCGCTGGTGCTGGGGCTGGGCCTGACGCTGAGCGCCGGTCCGCCGGCCGAGGCCAAGGTCGAGTTCCCGCGTACGTCGGCGCGGTGGGAGAGGTGCGTCCGCACGCTCGACGGCGTCCGGACGACGATCGGCCGCGCGCAGCGAACGGTGACCATCGTGAACCAGACCTCGCGGACGTACGCCCGGATGTCGTTCTGGGTCCGGCGGGACGCGGCGTGCTCGCTGACCCGCAAGTTCCTGACGAGGACCGCCCGGCTCGGCCGCAACGGCACCGTGGACGGGGTGAAGCGGCAGCAGGGCGACGGCACCACCCCGCGGGGGACGTACACGATCACCGAGACCTTCGGCAACGGGAAGGCGCCGCACACGTCGATGCCCTACCACCAGACTCGCAAGGACGACTACTGGGTGGGCGACAACTCCAGCCGGCACTACAACACGCTGCGCAACCGGGCCGACGGCGGCTTCCGCTGGCGGCTGCCGCAGTCCAACCGCAACGCCTCGGAGCACCTCCGGGCGTACGGGAAGCAGTACCGCTACGTCGCGGTGATCAACTTCAACCGGGCGCCGGACCAGCAGCGCGCGTACCGGGGCTTCGGCATCTTCCTGCACGTCAAGAAGGACCGGGGTACGGCGGGCTGCATCGGGATCACCGAGCGGCAGATGAGGGTGGTGCTGCGCTACCTGCGGCCGGGCGACCAGATCGCCATCCGGCGCTGAGGGTCAGCGCTTCTTGGCGGCGTCCTGCACCTTGCGCAGGGCGTCCTTGATCTTGCGCTGGTTCTCCGGCTTGGAGAGCTCGCGCTGGGCGACCTGGGCGATCTTGACCACGACCGCGCTCTTGACCAGACCTCGAATGAAACTCATGGGAATCCCTCCGCAGGGCACGGGGCCGATTCCCGCACCTGGTGTCGAGGTTAGCGCGGGGACCGGCTGTCGCGGCGCCGGCGAGGGGGCAGCCCGGGTCAACCCTGAGGGGCTGTCTCGTCGGCCAGCGCGGCGGCCGCCCGGCCGATCAGCGCGTACGGTACGGGCCGGTCGAGCCGGAACCGGAGGGTGCCCTGGCCGGACGCGTACGGCTGCAGCTCGGCGACGAGGTCCGCGTCACCCTCGGGCGCCGGGTACAGCGCGACGTGCTTCGCCCAGCCCGAGAAGTGCACGTAGCGCCGGCCGTCGCGGAGCAGCGTCGGCATGTTGTAGCTGATGATCTCCTGCGAGCCGGGCACGGCGGCGTGGATCGTCTCGCGGACCTGCTGGACGACGGCGCGGACGGCCTCGGGCAGCGAGGCGAGATAGTCGTCGATGTCGGCGTACGCCATGGCTAGAGTCTCGCGGAGGCTGGTCTCACTCGCCCGGCGACTCCACGAACGCCCCGCGTCGCAACCATCCGCCCTCGCGAGCTCGGGCTCCCGCCAGACCCATCCACGCTCCGCGAGGCGCCCGTGGGATCGCCGATCTCGCTCGTCCTCCGGTGGACGTCCAGGCAGCCCTCGGTGCGCCGGGCCTGGCGGATGAGGTCCTGGCAGTCGGCGAGGTACTGGTCGCGCTGATGCGGGTCGACGTGCAGCGGTCCAGCGACGATGATCACGATGGCTCTCCTCCAGGTCGGGTCAGCAGGACTGACCGGCCAGCCGGACGATACTCATCGACCCTGCTCGCGGTGGACCTTGACCGGTACCTCGCGGCCGTCGGCGGCGAAGGCGCGGTGCTCGAAGCGGACGCCGCGCAGGCCCTTGTTCCTGACCCAGACGAAGCGCCCGGAGTTGAACATCGGCAGGAAGGCGAGGCCCTCGTGCACCTCGGCCTCGAACCACGGCTGCGGCTCGCCATCGAGCACCGCCCGCACCTGGACCCGGGCAACCCCCGGCCGGGCGGCGTAGAGGAACTCGGAGCTGAGGTCGCTCTCCCCGCCCCCATAGGTCCCGGGCTCGACCAGCACCGGGTTCTGGTCGGTCGGGCCATCGTGGCCGGGACCCGGGCTGAAGACCGGCCCGGCGCCGCTCGGCCCACAGATCCACTCGCGCCCGTCCGGGAGCTGGATCACGATGACGACCAGGTCGGCCCGGCCGTCGCTGACCCGGCGGGTGTAACGACTCACGACCCCGTCGTCGGGGCTCCCGGCCTCTCCGGCACACCAGGTCCGGAGGGCGGCCCGAGCGTCCGGTGCGACCGGGCCGCGATCGGTGCGGAAGACATCCGTCGGCGAGGTCGGACCGCTGGTCGGGTCGGCGGAGGACCGCAGCGTGGGCTCGGGCGCCGTGACGAACGGCGGGCTCGGATCGACGGCGGTGGGAGTCGAGGACGGCTCGACCGGCGAGGGCGTGGGCGTGGCCGCGACCTCGGTCCGGGGGGCGTTCGGCCACAGCACCACTGCCGTCGCCACCAGCGCGATCACGACGAGGGCGGCGGCCAGCGGGACCAGCCAGGCGCGCCCGGGACGGCGTTCCCCGTCATCCAGCCGGTCGGCCGTGATTGCGGAGCGGATACGGCGGGCCGACTCGTCGGGCAGGGTGCGCTCGGGCACCGGGAGGTAGGTCTTCACGAGGCGTCCTCCGGTTCGGTCGACGGGGGGGTCAGCAGCCGGGCGAGGTGGGCGCGACCGCGGGCCAGCCGGGACTTGACGGTGCCCTCGGCGACCTGCAGCACGTCCGCGGCCTCGGCGACCGAGAGCCCCGACCAGAGCACGAGCTCGATGGTCAGCCGTTCGTGCGCCGGGATCCGGGTCAAGGCCTGGCGGACCTCGGCCATCCGGCGCTCGTCGTCGATCCGGGCCGCGACGTCCTCGGCGTGGTCCGGGTCGTCGCCCGTCGGATGGGCGGCCGCCCGCGGCCGGTTGTCGGCCCGCCGGAGCGTGCGCGCGGCGTTCTGGCCTTCGTGGCCGGCGACCCCGAGCAGCCACGGCAGCGCGGTCGGGTGCTGCAGCGGGCCCAGGCGGCGGTCGCGGGCCCGCCGCCAGGTGGTCAGGAACGTGGCCTGCACCACCTCCTCGGCCAGCGACCAGGACGCCGTTCTCCGGAACGCGAAGTTGTAGACCGCGCTCCCGTGCCGGTCGAACAGCTCCCCCAGTGCCTCCCGGTCCTGACCGACCAGCCGGGCCCACAGCTCGGCGTCGGTCGCCGTGTCCGTGTCGGCCGTCATGCTCAGTAGTGTCCGCCGGGAGCCGCCCGGTTCCCTGGTGAGAGGCTGGTCCTCGTGCCTGAAGGTCATACGCTGCACCGGCTCGCCCGGGACATGGCCGAGCTGGTCGGTCCCGAGGTCCGGGCGACGTCGCCCCAGGGACGGTTCCGGGCCGAGGCGGTGGACGGGGCCCGGCTGACCGGCATCGAGGCCTACGGCAAGCACCTGCTGCTCGAGGTCGAGGGCGGCGAGTCCGTGCACGTGCACCTGGGGATGCGCGGCAAGTGGCTGCGGTTCACCCCGGTGACCGGCCCCGGGCTGCCCCAGGTCCGCCTGCGGCTCGCGCTGCCGGAGGTGGCGTGGGACCTGATCGCGCCGAGCACCTGCGAGCTGCTCGACGCCGGCGGTCGGACGAAGCTCATCGGGGGACTGGGGCCCGACCCCCTGCGCGAGGGCGCCGACGCCGACCTTGCCTACACGCTGGTCACCGCCCATCCGGGCACCATCGCCGCCGCGCTGCTGGACCAGAGCCGGATCGCCGGGGTGGGCAACGTGTTCCGGGCCGAGGTGCTGCATGGGATGCGGATGCTGCCGGCCCGGCCGGCGCGGACGGTGACGCGGGAGGAGTTCGGCGGGCTGTGGGCGCGGCTGCAGGCGATGATGACTCAGGCGGTCGAGGACGGGCGGATCATCACGGTCGACGTGGTCGGGGACCGGCAGGCCGTGCCGGAGGCGGAGTCACGCCGGGTCTACAAGCGCGACCACTGCTCCGACTGCGGCACGCAGGTCGTCACCGGGGTGATCGACGGGCGCACGACCTACGCGTGCCCCCGGTGTCAACCGGAGTGGGTGGACTGAGATGCAGACGTTCACCCCGTACGCGGACTTCGAGGCCTCACTGCGCGCGCTGGACCAGAAACGGCTGGGCAAGCAGCGGGTCGAGGTGATCCAGATCGTCCGGGCGCTGACCGTGCCGGGGTACGCCTGGTCGTCGCACCCGGCGGTGCTGATGTGGCGCGGATACGAGGAGGCGCTGGGCCGCTACGGGCTGGTGTCCTGCGCCATCTGGACCGAACGCGGGTTCGGCGACTCGTGCGCCGAGACCATCCAGGCCGACCTGCGGGCGTACGGGATCGCCGAGATCCGCTCGTACGCCGAGCTGGCCGGGGCCGATGCGCTGCCGCCGTGGCTGTTCGACGAGGCGGTCCAGCTGAGCCACCGCTCGTCGCTGCTCCGCAAGGACCCGGAGCACTACCGGCCGCTGTTCCCGCCGGACACACCGCTGGATCTGGAGTACGTCTGGCCGGTGCGCTCCCCCGCGGTGATCGAGCGCGAGCTGCGCAGGGAGGAGAACGCCGCTCGGCGGGCGCAGCGGGCGGCCGAGAAGCGGGTGCAGGAGCTGGAGCGGGCCCGGAGGAAGCGAAGTCTGGCGGCCAAGCGCGGCTGGCGGACGCGCGTGGAGAAGGCGAAGCGGGAAGCGGGCCGGGGGCGAGAGACCGGGTAGCCGCACCCGGACCGACCGTCAGGGGTTGATCGGTTCCGCCCAGCCCGGACGGCGGATCAGGCAGAACGGGTGACCGGCGGGGTCGAGGTAGACGTGGTCGCCGCCGGCCGGCTGCGCACCGAGACCCGTCAGGGCCGCGGCCGCCGCCTCGAGGTCGTCGACCATGACGTCCCAGTGCATCTGCTGCGGCACCCCGGGCCCCGGCCAGGTCGGCGGGCGGTGGTCCACGACCAGCTGGAAGGCGAGGCCGGAAGTCGTCTCGTCGGCCGCGACCACCACGAAGTCGGGGGAGGAGTAGGTGATCGGTTGCCCCAGCAGCATCGACCAGAACTCAGCCAGGACATGCGGGTTGGAGCAGTCGACGATCAGGTGGTGCAAACGGCCGATCATGGGCGCAGCCCCTCAGCCGGTCGGGCCGAAGCGCTCGACACGGATGGCGCCGGGCGGGACCTCGAGGTCGGTGAGCAGCCGGCTGGCCGCTTCGGCGAAGCCGGGCGAGCCGCAGACGTAGTAGGTGGCATCGGCGCGGATCAGCGGCTGCACCTCCTCGGCCAGCAGCCGGCCCGCGGCCCGGCCGGTCGCGCCCGCCTCGCGGCTCAGCGCGATGGTGGCACCGGCGGCGGTGAGCTCGTCGGCGTACGGC
>CAXTVE010000181.1:0-6712 GCA_964247485.1 uncultured Propionibacteriaceae bacterium | reverse complement strand
ACAACATCTACGAGCTGTTCGCGGCGCTGGCGGTCAGCCTGATCGCCACCGTGCTCAAGTTCGGCGACCGCACCCAGATCGGCGCGGTGCACCTGGCCACCAGCCTGGTCGCTGACCTCCAGCTCATCGCCGCCGCCCTGGTCTGGGTCTGGGCCGTCGAGATCTCGGGCGACGGGCTGACCACGGTGCACACGGCGAGCATGGTCTCGCTGTCCGGCGGCGCGCTGCTGGCCAACCTGGTCTCGGTCGTGCTGCTGGTCACCGAGACCGTCACCTTCCACCGCGGATAGACCCGACCGGGAGTACGCGATGAGCAACCCGCTGCTGATCTTCTGGGCCCAGCTGTTCGGCCGGCGGGAGGATGCGGGCCGCATGATGCCGCCCCTGCCCGTGGAGCTGTCGAGCCAGGCGTCCTCGACCATCTTCATGATCATGAGGAGGATGCGAACGCCCCTGATCATCCTGATCGGCGTCTTCTTCATCAGCGTCATCGGCCTGAGCCTGATCCCCGGCGTCGACCCGGACGGCCGGCCGGCGAACATCAGCCTGTTCAACGCCTTCTACTTCATGAGCTACACCGCGACCACGATCGGCTTCGGCGAGCTGCCCCACCCGTTCACCGCCGGGCAGCGGCTCTGGGTCACCTTCTCCATCTACCTGTCGGTGATCGGTTGGGCGTACGCGATCGGCAGCCTGCTGACCCTGCTGCAGGACCGGGCCTTCCGGCAGGCCCTGGCTTTCCGGGGCTTCACCCGCAAGGTGGCGCGGATGAGCGAGCCCTTCTGGATCCTGGCGGGCTACGGCCGGGCCGGCGAGCTGCTCGCCAAGGACTTCGACGCGCTCGGGCAGCAGGTCGTGGTCATCGACCAGTCCTCCGACCGGGTCGATGCGCTCGACCTGGGGGCCTACCACATGGACATTCCCGGCCTGGTCGCCGACGCGTCCAACCCGCATCACCTGAACGCGGCCGGACTCGCCCACCCCTTCTGCGCCGGTGTGCTGGCGATGACCAACGATGACGAGACCAACCTCGCGGTCACCATGACCGTGGCCCTGCTGCGCCCGGACCTGCCGATGATCACGCGTACGATCTCCAGCCCCATCGCCGAGCGGATGCGCGCCTTCGGCACCCCGACCGTGGTGAACCCGTTCGACCGGTTCGGGGAGCACCTGCGGCTCGCGCTGCACGCCCCGGCGTCCTACCAGCTGCTGACCTGGCTCGAGGCCGGCCCCGGTGCGGAGCTGCCCGAGCGCGGGGCGCCGCCGACCGACGGCCGCTGGGTGATGTGCGGCTACGGCCGGTTCGGCCAGGAGGTGACCAAGGACCTGCGCGAGGTCGGCCTCGAGGTCACCGTCATCGAACCCGCGGACCACGCCCACGACCAGCCGGGCGTCATCGTCGGCGACGCCTCCGACCCGGAGGTGCTGGCCGGGGCGGACCTGACGAGCGCGGTCGGGCTGGTGGCCGGCACCGACAACGACACCACCAACCTGTCGATGCTGGCCAGCGCCCGCCGGCTGAACCCGAAGCTGTTCCTGGCCGCCCGGCAGAACCGGCCGACCAGCGCCGCGCTGTTCCAGGCCATGCGGACCCATGCCCTGCTGGTGCCGACCGAGGTGGTCGCACACGAGGTGTACGCGCAGATCAGCACGCCGTTGCTCTGGCGCTTCATCCAGGCCATGCCCGCCCGGGGCAATGCGTGGGCCGAGGACGTGATCCGGCAGCTGCGGCAGAACTGCGGGTTCGAGCTGCCCGCGCTGTGGAAGCTGAGCCTGGACGCGGTGCACGCGCCGGCGCTGCGCGGCTGGCTGGACCACGGCGACGTCACCCTGGGTGACCTGCTCCGCAGTCCCGAGGACCGGGAGCGCCGGCTCCGGGTGGTGCCGATGCTGCTGCAGCGCGGCGACGAGGCCGTGCTCACCCCCGACGGCGACACCGTGCTGGCCCGGGGCGACGAGCTGCTGTTCGCGGGCGCGGGCTCGGAGCGGCGCGAGCTGGAGAGCACCATGGTCGTCGACTCGACCGCCGCGTACGTGCTCTTCGACCAGCAGGTCCCCTCCAGCTGGGTGTGGCGCAAGCTCTCCCGCAAGGAGCTCACCCGGGAGCGCGTCTAAGGCCCGGCGGGACCATCTCGACCACTGGCCCCGGCAGGCGGCCGGGACGGTGAAACCGTCGTGAAGCCGCACTGAAAGCGACCGCTTGCAGGGTGGTGGACATGAACACGCAATCCTCTCCCGCCAGCTCCGAGCTGGCCGTGCGGGCCACCGGCCTGGTCAAGACCTTCGGCCCGCTGCGCGCCGTCGACGGCATCGACCTGGAGGTTCGCCGCGGCGAGGTCTTCGGCGTCCTCGGACCGAACGGCGCCGGCAAGACCACCATGCTGCAGATGCTCGCGACCCTGCTGCCGATGGACGGCGGCCGGGCCGAGATCTTCGGCGTCGACGTCAAGGTGCACCCGCACGTGGTCCGCCAACTGGTCGGGGTCACCGGCCAGTACGCCTCGGTCGACGAGAACCTCACCGCCCGCGAGAACCTCTACCTCTTCGGTCGCCTGCTGGGCGTCGACAAGAAGACGGCGCGCGTCACCGCCGAGGACCTGCTCGGCCGGTTCGACCTCACCGACGCCGGCGACAAGCAGATCGCCCAGTTCTCCGGAGGCATGCGCCGCCGCCTCGACCTCGCCGCCAGCCTGATCTCCCGACCGCCGCTGATCTTCCTCGACGAGCCGACCACCGGCCTCGACCCGCGCACCCGCGGCCAGATGTGGGACACCATCCGAGACCTGGTCGCCTCGGGCTGCACCGTCCTGCTCACCACGCAGTACCTCGACGAGGCCGACCAGCTCGCCTCCCGGATCGCCGTGATCGACCGGGGCCGCAAGGTCGCCGAGGGCACGTCCGACCAGCTGAAGAGCCAGGTCGGCAGCTCGACGCTGCAGCTGCGGCTGCTCGACCCGGCGCAGACCCCGGCCGCCGTCGCCCTGGTCCGCCGCGTGGTCGGCGACGAGCCCGTCCTTACGCCCGAGGCCGGTGGGATCAACGTTCCGCTGCCCGACGCGAACCGCGCCGCCGATGTCCTCATCGGCCTCCGGGAGCAGGAGCTGCTCATTACCTCCGCGGCCGTCCAGAAACCCACCCTCGACGAGGTCTTCATGACCCTCACCGGCCACCGCGCCGACGAAGCCTCCGATCCCGACCACAAGCAGATGGAGATGTCTCGATGACCCTGCTGTCCCCTCCGGTCGAGGAGACCGTGACCGCGACCACCCACTCCGGGATCCGCGACCTGTCGGTCCGCCCGACCGTGCGCGACACGGTCGCCCAGAGCCTGGCGATGGCCTGGCGCTCCACCAAGAAGATGCGCCGCAACCCCGAGCAGTTCTTCGACGTGACCATCCAGCCGCTGCTCTTCACGGCGATGTTTGCCTACATCTTCGGGGGCGCGATCTCCGGCAGCGTGCAGGACTACCTGCCGATCATCATCCCCGGCATCCTCGCCCAGACGGCGCTGACCGCCTGCATGGCGACCGGCATCCAGCTGCGCGAGGACATGGACAAGGGTGTTTTCGACCGGTTCAAGTCCCTGCCGATCGCCCGGATCGCCCCCCTGGTGGGCCCGGCCATCGCCGACCTGCTCCGCTACGGCACCGCGGCCACGCTGACGATCCTGACCGGTCTGGCCATGGGCTACCGCCCCGGCGGCGGGCTCGGCGGGGTCCTCGGGGGCTGGCTGCTCACCATCGTCGCCGGCTGGTCGTTGGCCTGGATCTTCACCTGGCTGGGCACGATCGCCCGCAGCGCCCAGGCGGTCCAGGGCATCTCGATGATGATCATGTTCCCGCTGACCTTCCTGTCCAACGCGTTCGTCCCGGCCGACACCCTGCCCGGCTGGCTGCGGGCCTTCGTCAACGTCAACCCGGTCAGCCACGTGGTGACCGCGGTCCGCGACCTGCTCAACACCGGCCAGGTCACCGCTCAGGTCGGCTGGGCGCTCCTCGGCTGCGCGATCGTGGTGGCGGTCTTCGCGCCGCTCGCGGTGCGCTCCTACAGCCGCAAGATGTAGGGGCCGCCCTAGCCCAGCAGCGAACGCTCGACGACGGCCCGGGCCTCCGGCAGGAGGTCCGGGCCCTTGCCGTCGCCGTACTCCTCCTGCAGCTGGTCCATCAGCCCCGGCCGTCGCCGTTCGGCCTCGGCCCGGGTCCACTGCGGATCCATCGTGAGCGTGAACCGCGCGTACGCGAACCGGTCCGCCAGCACCAGGAGCCGGACCGCCTCCTCGACCGGCAGGGCGTTCTTGAGCAGTCCCCACGCGCCCAGCCCGTACAGCACCACACCGGCCACCGGATAGTCCATCTCCGGCCGGCTGGCGTCGAGGACCTGGCCGACCTTGCGGCGCAGCGCCTCGTACAGGTCGGCACCCTCCGCGCCCGCGCCGTGACGGGCGAAGGCCGTCACCCCGGTGCTCTCCCCGAACAGCCCCCAGGGCTCCAGACCGGTGGACGCGGCCGCCCCGGGGAACCGGATGTCGCGAAGCTCGTCGACGGCCGCACGGTAGAGCCGCACCCCCTCCTCCATCCGGCCCCGCACCAGGGCCAGCGCGGCCCGGGCCAGACGGGTCGCCATGACCCCGCCGAAGGTGGGCCGGCCGGCGCGGATCCGGTCGATCTCGGCGAGCAGCGCCTCGGCCCGGTCGACGTCGCCGCTGGACATCGCGTCGACGGCCAACAGGGACCGGACCTGGACCGCGTCGTCGGCCACCTCGAGGAGGTCGAGGGTCGGCAGCGCCGCGCGCCCGTGCTCGGCGGCCTTGGTGTGGTTGCCGAGCTGGGCGTGCAGACTGCTGAGCGCGGTCTGCAGCTGGGCGGCCATTGCCGGCCCGTCGTCGGCCCGGGTCAGGGCCAGCCCTCGCTCGGCCGCGACGATCGCGCCCCGCGGGTCCCCGGCGTTCTCCCGGAAGTGAGCCGACCACATCAGGGCCATGGTGGCCGTCAGGTGATCCTCGGATGCGCCCATCGCGTCCAATTGCGCGAACGAGCCCCCAGGATCCGCGGGGTCGAGGGCCCGCATCACTGCGACGACGCCGCGCACCCGGGGCTCGGTCACCTGATCGCCGTACTTCTCCAGCAGGGCCAGGCAGACGTCGGCGCGGGCGATCCGGCCCTGCATCGTGTTGAGGACGATGATCGTGGCCGCGACGACCGCGGTCTCCACCTGCTCGTCGGCCGGCTCCCAGCCGCGTACGGCGTCCTCGACGGCCGAGGCCAGCGCGATCACCCGCGGGTTCTCCCCGGTGATCGTCCAGTAGCCGCCGAGCACCGACAGCAGCTGGGCGGTGGTCCAGGGGTCCGGACCGGCGACCGCCTCCCGGAGGCAGTCGGCCAGGTTGTTCTCCTCGGCGCGCAGCTCCCGCACCGCCGCGACCTGACGCGAGGTCCACAGGTCGTTCCCGGCGCGGGCGACGTAGCACCGGGCCCAGGCCAGCTGGGCCTGCCGCGCCTCGCGGTCCTCGCCGGCGCCGACCAGCTGCATCCGGCCGAACTCGCGGACCGTCTCCAGCATCCGGTAGCGAACCGAGCCGTCCCCGTCGAGCACGGTGAGCAGCGACTGGTCGACCAGCGACTCGACCTCGTCGAGCGCGTCGTGGCCCAGCAGCTCGTCGGCCGCCGGGAGCGAGAACCCGTCGGAGAACACCGAGAGCCAGCGGAGCGCGCGACGCTCCCGCTCGGTGAGCAGGTTCCACGACCAGTCGATGACCGCGACCAGGGTCTGGTGCCGGTCGGGTGCGCTGCGGTCACCGCCCCGGAGCAGCGCGAACCGGTCGTCGAGCCGCCGGTCGATGTCCTCGACCGACATCACCCGGACCTTGGCGGCGGCCAGCTCGATCGCGAGCGGCAGCCCGTCGAGCCGGCGGACGACCCGCCGTACGGTTCCGTCCTCGAGCGCGAGGCCCGGCCGCGCGGCCGTGGCCCGCTGCCGGAACAGGTCCGCTGCGGCGTCCTCGCTGAGCTGGCCCAGTGGGAAGACCCGCTCGGCCGCGATTGCCAGCGGGGCGCGGGTCGTGGTGACCACCCGCAGCTGGCGGCAGGTCGAGATCAGGAAGGCGACCAGGTCGGCCACCGCCGCGACGACGTGCTCGCAGTTGTCGAGGATCAGCAGCGTCGGCGCCCGGTCGAGCACCTGGCCGATCCGGGCCCGGATGTCGCCCTGCTGCTGGACCGTCAGCACCCGGCGACCGCTCACGGAGTCGCGGACCCCGAGGGCGGAGCCGACCTCGCCGACCACGTCCTGCGGCGACGCCACACCGACGAGCTCGACGAAGTGCACGACCGGCTGCTCGGCCTCGCGGCCCAGCAGGTGCGCCAGCCGCGTCTTGCCCAGACCTCCGGGGCCCAGGATCGAGGTGACCCGGGCCTGTCGGACGGCGGTCCGCAAGACCCGGATGTCGTCGTCCCGGCCGACCAGCGGGGTGGCGTCGAAGCGCAGCCCGGCGCGGACCGGCCGGTCGGCGACGAGCAGCTCGGCGTGCAGCGCCTGCAACCCCGGACCTGGGTCGACACCCAGCCGGTCGGCGAGATCGGCCCGGTGGCGCTCGTACGCGTCGAGGGCGGCCGCCGCGCCCTGGACGGCGGCGGTCGACCGCAGCCGGGCCATCATCGAGCTCTCGTCGTCGGCTCCGGTCTCGGTGAGCAGGGTGAGCGCCTCGGCGTGGTCC
>CAXTVE010000180.1:0-6736 GCA_964247485.1 uncultured Propionibacteriaceae bacterium | reverse complement strand
ACCGGATGCAGCTGGGCCGGGGCGGACGTCCTAGGCTGGCCCGGTGAGTCAAGACCCAGCCGCGCCCGCGGTCGAGGTGCTGCTGGTCCGGCTCGATCCTGAGCTCGAGCCCCCGGCGTACGCGCACCCGGGCGACGCCGGCGCCGACCTGCGCTGCACCGAGGACTTCCTGCTCGGACCGGGCCAGCGCCGCCTGGTCGGCACCGGGATCGCCCTCAGGCTGCCCGACGGGTACGCGGGCTTCGTCCACCCGCGGTCCGGCCTGGCCGCCCGGCACGGCGTCACGCTGGTGAACGCTCCGGGCACCGTCGACGCCGGCTACCGCGGCGAGGTCAAGGTCTGTCTGCTCAACACCGACGCCGAGCACGCGGTCGACTTCAGCCGCGGTGACCGGATCGCGCAGCTGGTGGTGCAGCCGGTGAGCACCGCCACCTTCGTCGCGGTCGACAAGCTGCCCGAGTCGGCCCGGGGCAGTGGCGGGCACGGTTCGACGGGCGGGATACTGGGCACTTCGTTCACCCAAGCAGGAGCAGCCATGGCCCCGGGAGAGACTGCGTGATCTTTCGTCGTAAGCGCCGGAGCGAGGCCGAGGAGGCCGAGCTCGAGACGGAGACCGTCGAGGAGTCGGCGGAGGAGGGGACCGAGCCGGACGGCGAGCCGCCCACCGCCGACGACGACTCCGCCGTCGAGGCGGACCTCGCCGGCCTGGACGGGATGGAGTGGCGGAGCGAGGGACCGTGGGACGTGTCGGAGGTCGAGGACCTGCACGGCACCGACGGGGCGCCGAAGATCGACCTCGGCAGCCTGGTGGTGACTGGGGTGCCCGGCTCGGAGCTGCGGCTGCAGGTCGCCGAGGAGACCCAGGAGATCGTCTCGGCGATGCTGGTCATCGAGACCACGGTGGAGGTCGGGACGAAGCAGCAACCGGTCACCTCGGCACTGGAGCTGGGCGCCTACGCCGCCCCTCGCAGTGGTGGCCTGTGGGCCGAGCTGCGCGAGGAGATCTCCGAGGCCGCGACGGCGCAGGGCGGGTCCGCCTCGCTGCGGGAGGGACCGTTCGGGGTCGAGCTGCACCGCTTCATCCCGGTGACCACGGCGGACGGCGAGCAGGGCTACCAGCCCTCCCGGATGTGGGTGGCCGAGGGGCCGCGCTGGCTGCTGCGGGGGATCGTCTACGGCCAGGCCGCCGTCGAGGAGGACCTCGCGTCACCGGTGGTGACCGACGTGCTGGACGCGTTTCGGCAGGTGGTGGTCCGCCGGGGCGACGAGGCGATGGCTCCCGGCGACCTGCTGCCGCTCAGCATGCCCGCCACGGTCGGGGCGCCGGAGGATCAGACGTAGTCTTGAGCAACGTCCGGCTGTGCGATGCCGGACGGGCGAGGTGAGACTGTGACAACCCGGGAGAACGTGCTGCAGCGGGCGCTGCGTCGCTTCACCTCCTCGAACGCCGAGCTGGAGTCCGAGGACCTGCAGCGCACCGTCCGCGCCGAGGGTGCGGTGCCCATCCGGACGTGCGAGGACCGCCAGCTCGTGCAGCTCACCGGAACCGTGGCCACCGTCACCATCAACCCCCGCGGCGGTCACCCTGCGCTCGAGGTCGAGCTGCGGGACGGCTCGGGCACGGTGACCCTGCTCTGGCTGGGCCGCCGCCAGATCATGGGCATCGACCCGGGCCGGGCCATCAAGGTCTGGGGCCGGATCAGCTGCCATGACGGACGCCGGCTGATCTACAACCCGCGCTACGAGCTGATGCCGTCGGCATCGTGAGTGGCTCGTCCATCGCCGCTGACGACCTGCGTGGGGCCGGCCAGTTCCGCTACGTCGAGGAGTTCGTCCGGCACCAGCTGGCCCAGTCCCTCGGCGGCGTGCGCGGCATGCTCGAGGCGGCCCTGCCGTTCGTCGCGTTCACGGTGGCCTGGGTGGGCGGCCGTCAGCTCTACCCGGCCGGCGGCGCCGCCCTGGCCACGGCCGCGGTGCTGGCGGTCGCCCGCCTGGCCCAGCGGCAGTCGCTGCGGTTCGTCGTGTCGGCGGTGGTGCCGACGGCGATCGCCGCCCTGGTGGCCACCCGCACCGGTCGGGCCGAGGACGTCTTCCTGCCCGGCATCCTCTACAACGGCGGGTTGGCACTGCTGTCGCTGGTCACCGTGGCGGTCCGCCGGCCACTGGTCGGCTACGTCATCGGCGCCGCCGTCGGCGACCCCACCGGCTGGGTCCGCGACCAGGGCCTGGTCAAGATGACCTCGCGGCTGACCCTGGTGCTGGCCGTGCCCTACGTGCTGCGCTTCGCGGTCCAGTTCCCGCTGTTCCTGGCCGGCCAGGTGGTCTGGCTCGGCATCGCCAAGGTGGTCCTGGGCTGGCCGCTGCTGCTCGCCGCCCTCGCCCTGATCGGCCTGATGCTGTCCCGGGGCCGCACCCCGATGGAGGACTCGGCCCTCAGCGGCAACCACACCGCTCCGTAAATCTGCGAGCGTCGGGAACGGCGCGCCGACGATCGGAGGAACGATGAGCGAACACGCTTTTCGTTCGTGAAGAGTGACGACGACGTCGGGTTAGAGCGCCGTGCGCGAGCAGAAAGCCGCAATCAGAGGCTCTGCACCGGGGGGATGGCGGTCCGCGACACGGCGATCGACCCCTCGCGGGGCGAGAGCATGTTGGACAGCTCTTTCTCGTAGTCCTGGGCGGTGACGAACAGCAGCTCGTCGCCGGCCTCCAGTGAGCCGTCCGGGTCCGGCGGCCGGGCGTGCCCGTCACGGATGATGGCCACCAGCACCACGTCGCCGGGCCAGGTGAGGTCACCGATCCGCAGGCCGACGGTCGGGCTGCTGACCGGCAGGGTCATCTCCACCAGGTTGGTCGCCCCCTCGTGGAAGGTCAGCAGCCGCACCAGGTCGCCAACGGTCACCGCCTCCTCGACCAGGGCCGACATCAGCCGGGGCGTCGACACGGCCACGTCGACCCCCCAGACCTCGTTGAACATCCACTCGTTCTTGGGATGGTTGACCCGACCGACCGTGCGGGGCACCCCGAACTCGGTCTTGGCCAGCAGCGACATCACCAGGTTGGCCTTGTCGTCCCCGGTGGCCGCGATCGCCACATCACAGCTGTCCAGCCCGGCCTCCTCGAGCGAGGACAGCTCGCAGGCGTCGGCGAGCAGCCAGTCCGCCTCGTCCAGGCTCTCGGCCCGGATGGCCCGCGGGTCCTTGTCGATCAGCAGCACCTGGTGCCCGTTCTCCACCAGCTCGGCGGCGATGGAGCGGCCGACGTTGCCGGCCCCGGCGATGGCTACCCGCATGTCTGTCGTCCGCCTGTCACTCGGGGCGTTCGGCCGGAGGCCGACCTCATTCTGATGGGGGCGGCGCGCCGAGCACCGTCTCGACGTGGCCCAGGTCGCGGTCCAGCACGGCCGCGTACGCCAGGTCCCCGTCCTGGAAGATCGTGCTCGGCTTCGGCACGGTCGCGCTGCCCATCCGGAACAGGAACGGCACCCGGGCGCCGGTGGCCGCCTCCATCTGGGCGATGGTCCGGCCCACCCAGGACCGGTCGACGTGCACCTCCACCAGCCGCACCGACCCGGACGGGTCCCGCCACTGCGGCTCCGAGCCGGCCGGCAGCAGCCGGCGCAGCACCTGGTCCGCCGTCCAGCGCACGGTCGCCACGGTCGGGATGCCGAGTCGCTCGTACACCTCGGCGCGGCCCGGGTCGTAGATCCGGGCGATCACGTTCCCGACGTCGTACTTCTCCCGCACCACCCGCGCGGCGAGGATGTTGGAGTTGTCGCCCGAGGAGACGGCGGCGAAGCCGTCGGCCTTCTCGATGCCCGCCTCGAGCAGCACCTCGCGGTCGAAACCGACGCCCCGCACGGTCCTGCCGGCGAAGTCCGGCCCGAGCCGCCGGAACGCCTCCACGTCCTGGTCGATCACCGCGACGGTGTGCCCGCGCTTCTCCAGACTGCGGGCCAGGGTCGAGCCGACCCGGCCGCAGCCCATGATCACGATGTGCACACCAGGGAGTCTAGTGAACGAGCCCCCCGGGTGAGTCCGCCGTGGCGGGCGGGCGCGCACTACGCTTTCCGACTGTGGCCAACCTCTCCGACATCGGCAAACGCATGCTGGTGGGCCGCAAGCTGCGGAGTGCGCAGCTCGGGGAGACCCTGCTGTCGAAGCGGATCGCGCTGCCGGTCTTCGCGTCCGACGCCCTGTCCTCGGTGGCGTACGCGCCCGACGAGATCCTGCTGACCCTCAGCCTGGCGGGTCTGACCGCGTACGCGTTCTCCTGGAAGATCGCTCTGCTGGTCGCGGTGGTGATGCTGGTCGTCGTCGCCTCGTACCGGCAGAACGTGCACGCCTACCCCTCCGGCGGCGGGGACTACGAGGTCGCGACGGTCAACCTCGGCCCGCGAGCCGGGCTGACCGTGGCCAGCGCGCTGCTCGTCGACTACGTCCTCACCGTCGCCGTCTCGGTCTCGTCCGGAGTGCAGAACGCCAAGTCCCTGCTGCCGTTCATCGACGGCCACGAGGCCTGGGTGGCCGCCGGGGCCGTGCTGATCCTGATGGCGCTCAACCTGCGCGGCGTTCGCGAGTCCGGAACGTTGTTCGCCATCCCCACCTACTGCTTCATGGTCGGCATCCTGGTGATGATCGCCTGGGGGCTCTTCCGGATCCTGGTGCTCGGGGACGACGTGCACACCCACAGCGCGCAGTACGGCATCGAGGCCGACCCGGACTACGCCGCCTTCACCGGGTTCGCCATGGTCGCCCTGCTGGCCCGGACGTTCTCCTCCGGCTGCGCCGCGCTGACCGGCGTCGAAGCCATCTCGAACGGCGTGCCCGCTTTCCAGAAGCCCAAGAGTCGCAACGCGGCCACCACCCTGCTGCTGCTCGGCACCATCTCGGTAAGCATGCTGGTCGGCGTCGTGGCCCTGGCCAACCTGACCGGTCTGAAGCTGATCGACGCGGGGCACTCGCACTACACCCTCAACGGCGAGCGGGTCGACATCGTCGAGGAGACGGCCATCGGCCAGCTGGCTCGGGCGGTGTTCGAGGGCTTTCCGATCGGCTTCTCCTTCGTCGTCATCGCCACGGTGCTGATCCTGTTCCTGGCCGCCAACACCGCTTTCAACGGGTTTCCGGTGCTGGGCTCGATCCTGGCCCGCGACGGCTTCCTGCCCCGCCAGCTGCACACCCGCGGGGACCGGCTGGCCTTCAGCAACGGGATCATCGTGCTGGCCGTCTTCGCGATCGGGCTGATCGTGGCGTTCCAGGCCGACGTCACCGCGTTGATCCAGCTCTACGTGGTGGGGGTGTTCGTGTCCTTCACCGTCAGTCAGCTGGGCATGCTGCGGCACTGGACCCGGCACCTGCAGACCGAGACCGACCCGCTCGTGCGCAGCCGGATGCAGCGCTCGCGGGTGATCAACGGGGTCGGCCTGAGCATGACCGGCACCGTGCTGGTGATCGTGCTGCTGGCCAAGTTCACCCAGGGCGCCTACATCGCGATCATCGCCATGGGCGTGCTCTTCGTCCTGATGCGCCTGATCCGGCGGCACTACGACGCAGTGGCCGAGGAGACGGCCTTCGTCGAGGGCGAGGACCGGACCCTGCCCAGCCGGGTGCGGGCGATCGTGCTGGTCAGCAAGCTGCACAAGCCGACGCTGAGGGCCCTCGCCTTCGCGAAGGCGGCCCGGCCCAGCACCCTCGAGGCGCTCACCGTCGACGTGGACACCGAGGAGACCCGGCGGCTCGTGCAGGTCTGGGAGGAGACCAACCTGGGCATCCCGCTCAAGGTGATCGCGTCGCCTTACCGGGAGGTGACCAGCCCGATCATCGACTACGTCCGGAACATCCGGAACGAGAGCCCGCGCGACGTGGTGACGGTCTACATCCCGGAGTATGTCGTCGGGCACTGGTGGGAGCAGATCCTGCACAACCAGAGCGCGCTGCGCCTGAAGGGCCGGCTGCTGTTCACCCCGGGCGTGATGGTCACCTCGGTGCCCTTCCTGCTCGCGTCGTCGAGCAAGGCCGAGGAGCGGCTGGAGCGGGAGACGGCCGGCGACCGCCGCTACCTCCGCCGGTGACCGATCTGCTCGGGCCAGTGGAGGTGGGCCCGGTCGCCCACGGCGGGCACTGCGTCGCCCGGCACGAGGGCCGGGTCATCTTCGTGCGGCACGCGTTGCCCGGAGAGCGGGTGCTGCTCGAGGTCACCGACACCGGCCATGACCGGTTCTGGCGGGCGGACGCGGTCCAGGTCCTCGACGCCAGTCCTGACCGGGTCACCCCGCCGTGCCCGATCGCCGGGCCGGGGCTGTGCGGCGGCTGCGACTTCCAGCACGCCGCGCTCCCGGCCCAACGCCGGCTGAAGACCGCCGTGGTCGCCGAGCAGCTGCAGCGGCTGGCCGGCATCACCTGGACCGGCGAGGTGGTCGAGGTCGGCCTTCCTGCGGGCTCCGGGCACTCTGACCCGGCTGACGGGCTGCACTGGCGGAGCCGCATGCGCTACGTGACCGACGACGCCGGCCGGGCCGGGCTGCGCGCCCACCGGTCCCACCGGGTGGTGCCGCTGCCGCCGGGTGGCTGCCGGATCGCGGCACCGGGGGCGCGGACCGGGAACGAGGGGGTGGTCACCGAGGACGCGGCCGGTCGCCGCTGGTCGGTGGCCGCCGCCGGCTTCTGGCAGGTGCACCCGGCGGCCCCCGCCCCCCTGGTGCGCGTGGTCCTCGCCGGGCTCCGGGCGCCCGGAG
>CAXTVE010000179.1:0-6821 GCA_964247485.1 uncultured Propionibacteriaceae bacterium | reverse complement strand
AGAGCTTGGTCGGGTCGCTCAGCGTGTACTGGTCAGTGGCCATGGCCCTAGCCTCCCCCACGCCGCCCAACGGCAGCCACCCCGCCCCCGCCACGGTCCGCCACGGCCAGGAGCTCGCTCGGCCAGGCCTGGCACGACTCGAACCCGTCAGCGGGGAGGGCGGCGCGTGTAGGTGAGCAGCACCACGCCGCTCGCCGAGACGGTGCTGCCGGTGAGGTCGAACCGGGTGAGCGGGCTGCGGTCGGAGAACATGCGCTTGCCGGCGCCGAGGACCACCGGGAAGAGCAGCAGCCGGTACTCATCGACCAGGTCGTGCTCGGCCAGTCCCTGCGCCAGCAGGCCGGAGCCGAACACGACGAGGTGGCCGTCGGTCCGCTCGAGGACGGCCGCGACGGACCCCGGCAGGTCGCCGTCGAGCCGCTCCGAGTTCGCCCACCCGAGGTCGTCCGCGCCGATCGACCGGGAGACCACGTACTTCGGCATCTCGTTCATCGCCGCGACCGCCGGATCGCCCTCGTCCGCCTGCGCCCAGGCGTCCGTCATGATCTCGTACGACCGGCGCCCGAGCAGCAGTCCGGTCGCGTTCACGGTGGCCGCGCTCATGAAGGCATCGACCGTCTCGTCGCTGTAGGGCGGCACCCAGCCACCATGCGCGAAACCCCCCGCCGGGTCCTCGTCGGCGGCCAGCGGTGACTGGATCACCCCGTCGATGCTGATGAAGTTGACCACGACCAGGCGCCCCATGGCGTCATCCTCTCAGGACCCCGAGTGGTCGACGTGTTGGATGGTTCGGGTGCGGATCACCGAGACCAGCGACCTGTGGTGGAAGACCGCGGTCATCTACTGCCTGGACGTCGAGACCTTCCTGGACTGGAACGATGACGGCACCGGCGACTTCCCCGGGCTGGCTCAACGGCTGGACTACCTGTCCTCGCTGGGGGTGACCTGCCTGTGGCTGATGCCCTTCTACCCCAGCCCGGACCGCGACGACGGCTACGACATCGTCGACTTCTACGCCGTCGACCCGCGGCTCGGCAGCCTCGGAGACCTCGTCGAGGTGATCCGCACCGCCCGCGACCGGGGGATGCGGGTGATCGCCGACCTGGTCGTCAACCACACCTCGGACAGGCACCCGTGGTTCAAGGCGGCCCGGGCGAGCCGGGACTCGGCCTACCGCGACTTCTACGTCTGGTCCGACCAGCCACCGCCCAGGGACCAGCAGGCCGAACCGACGTTCCCCGACCAGGAGACGAGCATCTGGAGCTTCGACGAGCAGGCCGGCCAGTACTACCTGCACCGCTTCTATCGGCACCAACCCGACCTGAACATCGCCAACCCGCTGGTCCGCGACGAGATCGCCAAGATCCTGGGCTTCTGGACCCAGCTCGGGCTGTCGGGCTTCCGGGTGGACGCGGTGCCCTTCTTCCTGGAGACGATGGGAGTGCCCGACGGGAAGGAGCAGCTGCCGGACCCGCACGGCTACCTCCGCGACCTGCGCGCCATGCTGAACCGGCGTACGGGCGATGCCATCCTGCTCGGCGAGGTCAACCTCTCCCACGACGACCAGCTGCTGTTCTTCGGCGGGCCCGCCGGGGACGAGCTGCACATGCAGTTCGACTTCATCGGCATGCAGCGGCTCTACCTGTCCCTGGCCCGGACCGACTTCGCCCCGCTGGTCGAGGCCCTGAACACCCGGCCCCAGCCGCAGCTCGCCAGTCAGTGGGCCAGCTTCGTCCGCAACCACGACGAGCTGACCCTGGACAAGTTGTCCGAGCCGGAGCGCCAGGAGGTCTTCGCCGCGTTCGGGCCGGAGCCCGAGATGCAGGTGTACGACCGCGGCCTGATCCGCCGGCTGCCGCCGATGCTGGGCGGGGACCCACGGCGGCTCAAGATGGTCTACAGCCTGCTGTTCGCGCTGCCGGGCACCCCCGTGCTGTTCTACGGCGAGGAGATCGGCATGGGCGAGAACCTGGCCGCCGGCAGCCGGCTCGCCGTACGGACCCCGATGCAGTGGTCGGCCGCCAAGCACGGCGGGTTCTCCAACGCGGCGAAGAACCGGTTGCCCGGGCAGGTGCCCGAGGGGGCGTACGCGCCGGAGTTCGTCAACGTGGCCGACCAGCAGCGCGACCCCGACTCGCTGCTGAACTTCATCCGGCGGCTGGCGGGGACCTACCGGGAGTGTCCCGAGCTGGGTTGGGGGACGTGCACGATCCTCGAGCAGCCGTACGCGGGAGTGCTGGCCCACCGGACCACCTGGGATGACGGGTCCCTGGTCGCGCTGCACAACGCGGCCGCCGAGCCCGTCATCGTGCCGCTCATGCTGACCGGCCTCGAGCCCGGGACGGTGCTGGTCGACCTGCTGGCCGACGGGTCGGTCGAGCCCGACGCGAAGGGCCGCGTCGAGCTGACCCTCGGGGCGTACGGCTATCGCTGGCTCCGGGTCACCCCACCCGGCTCGCGCCGCCTCCGTTAGCCGCCGGCCACCGGCCGTTTCCTCCGAGGCAGTACAACTGGGTGTCATGCCCGATCTCGCCGCCCAGTTGCAGCAGCTCAAGGAACGCTTCGGCGCCGAGGACTTCGTGGTCGAGGACGTGGAGGACGACGACCCGATCCTGCGGACGGTCGACGGCCGGATCATCGACACCTGGCGCGACAGCTACCCCTACGACGAGCGGATCCCCAACTCCGAGTACGAGGCCGAGAAGCGGCTGCTGCAGATCGAGCTGCTGAAGATGCAGAACTGGATCAAGGCCAACGGCCTGCGCCAGGTGATCCTCTTCGAGGGCCGCGACGCGGCCGGCAAGGGCGGCACGATCAAGCGGTTCATGGAGCACCTGAACCCGCGGCACGCCCGGGTGGTCGCGCTGGAGAAGCCGACCAGCCGGGAGCTGCGCCAGTGGTACTTCCAGCGCTACGTCGCCCACCTGCCGGCGCGGGGTGAGATGACGCTGTTCGACCGGTCCTGGTACACCCGGGCCGGCGTCGAGCGGGTGATGGGGTTCTGCACCCGGCCGGAGTACGCCCAGTTCCTGCGGCAGGCGCCGCAGTTCGAGGACCTGCTGGTGGACGAGGGGTTCCAGCTGGTGAAGTTCTGGTTCTCGGTGACCCGGCGCGAGCAGGGCACCCGCTTCCTCATCCGGCAGATCGACCCCGTGCGGACCTGGAAGCTCTCACCCACCGATCTCGCCTCGCTGGACAAGTGGGACGCCTACACCCGGGCCAAGGAGGACATGTTCCTGCACACCGACACGCCCGAGGCGCCGTGGACGGTGATCAAGAGCAACGACAAGAAGCGGGCCCGGCTGGGCGCGATCCGGCACGTGCTGTCCACCGTCGACTACGAGGGCAAGGATGCCGAGGTGGTCGGCGAGCCCGACCCCAAGATCGTCGGCCGGGCCGCCGACCTGTTCGAGGACGGCGAGGACGCCGCCTCCTCCTGACCGCAGCTCAGGACCAACCGGGTGCCTGGCTCGGCGCGTCCGGCTGACGGCCGGCGCACGCCCTCGCCGCGTACGGGCTGGCCCTCCAGCCGTGCGCCGAGGTGATCGAGCCCGCCGCGGCGCAGCGCTCCACTGGGCACAGGTTCCTGCTGCTCCGCACAGGTTGCAACCTGTGCCGGGCGACCGAAACCTATGCCCGCATAGGTTTCCGGCCCGGGGCAACCGTGGTGTGACCCGGGTCTAGGCAAGGGCGACCAAGATCGTCCAGAATTGACCCATGGCCGTCAGCGACGACGCGACCACCGACCGGGCGGACCGCTCGGCGGCGGACGCCTTCCCCACCAAGAACCTGCCCCGCCCGGTGGTGCGCGACATGCCGCCCGCCCCGGTCAACTACCGCAAGCTGATCGGCCCGGGCATCGTGGCCGCCGGGGTCGGGCTGGCCTCGGGCGAGTTCATCCTCTACCCCTACATCGCCTCCCAGGTCGGGCTGGCGTTCGTCTGGGCGGCGTTCGTCGGCCTGATCACCCAGTACTTCATCAACCTGGAGATCGAGCGCTACACCCTGGCGACCGGCGAGACCGCACTCACCGGCTTCAGCCGCTACGGCAAGCACTGGGGTCTGTTCTTCGCGATCATGACCTACTTCGCCAACCTGTGGCCGGGCTGGGCCACCTCCAGCGCCACCCTGATCTCCTACCTCTTCGGTGGGACACCCACGTTCATCGCCCTCGGCATCCTGATCGCGATCGGCCTGATCCTGACCCTCGCTCCCGTGGTCTACGTCGCGCTGGAGCGGGCGCAGATGCTCAAGGTCGCGGCCGTGATCCTGCTCTTTGTCGTCGGGGCCATCTTCGCGGTCGGCGCCGACGCCTGGTCCGACCTGCCGCAGGTCGTTACCCAGCCCCAGTTCCCGATCGAGCTGCTGGGCGCCGCGGTGCTGCTCGGCGGGCTGGCCTTCGCCGGCGCCGGCGGCGGTCAGAACCTGGTCCAGGCCAACTGGATCCGGGATAAGGGCTTCGGCATGGGGTCGTACGTCCCCCGCCTGGTCAGCCCGATCACCGGGCAGCCGGAGGCCGAGCCGAGCACCGGCTTCGTCTTCGAGCCGACGGAGAAGAACCTGGAGCGGTGGCGCGGCTGGTGGAAGTTCGCCAACCTCGAGCAGATCTTCACCTTCGTCCTGATCACCTTCCTGACCATCCTGTTCACCTCGCTGCTCGCCTACTCCACGGTTTTCGGCCGCGAGGACGTGGAGAACAACATCGGCTTCATCCGGACCGAGGGCGAGGTGCTGGCCGAGCGGGTCGGCAACTGGTTCAAGTACTTCTTCTGGGCGGTCGGCGCGTTCTCCCTCTTCGCCGCCGCCCTCGGCATCGTCGACTACACCAGCCGGATGGCCGCCGACGTGCTCAAGACCAGCTACCTCAAGAACTCCAACGAGTCCAAGATGTACGCGATCCTGGTCTGGGGCCTGGTGGTGATCGGCATCGTGGTGCTGCTGGTGCTCGACGCCCAGCCGCTGGCCCTGCTGGTGATCTCCGCCGTGGTCGGCGGCTTCATGATGTTCATCTACTCGGCGCTGCTGATCCTGATCAACCGGCGTACGCTGCCCGCGCCGATCCGGGTCCGCGGCTTCCGGCTCATCATGCTGATCTGGGCGATCGTGCTCTTCGGCACCCTGTCGTTCCTGACCTTCCAGGCCCAGATCAAGACCCTCCTCGGCGGCTGACGCGACGGTGCCGGCGAGTGCCGCTCAGTGGTGCATCTGAGCCAGCCGGGCGGGGACCACGCGGAACCGGCGCAGCACCGCCCAGACCAGGTTGGCCACCATCAGCACTCCGAGGGTCGAGCCGACGAGGATCACCGACGACTCCCCCGCGAGGGCGGCCCAGGTCACCCAGACCAGCTGGTTGAGCACGTTCATCGCCATGTAGCCGAGGGAGACACCGGCCAGGTTGGGCTTGAGGAACAGCGCGTGCAGCTGGGCGACCTGAGCGCCCAGCGCCGGGAGCAGTGCGGCGACCGCGAACGCGACCGGCCCGGCCAGCACGTCCAGCGCGATGGTGATCCCGCCCAGGACGAGCCCGGGCAGCAGCAGCCGGAGCCAGCCGATCCGGCGGTCGCGCCGCAGCTGGACGAGGACCAGCGTCGAGCAGCAGAAGAAGAGGACGTTGGGCACCCAGAGGTTGGCGTAGCCGCCGAGGACGCCGTGCACGGTCCAGGCGAGGTTGGCGCCGAAGGAGGCCTGCCACGCGGCGAGGGAGATGCCGGCGGCCGAGCCGGTGGAGAAGAGCTTGACGACTTGGGGCAGGGCGACGAGCGACCCGACGGCCGCGGCCGCCCAGCCGAGAACTTCGATCAGCATGAGAGTCGGAACCTTCTGCGGCGAGAGATCGAGGCCGCGGGAGGAAGAGCACACAGACATCGGTGTCAGGTTCGGACGCTTCCACGCTAGAGGGCTTCTGTCCACGATCAACCCCGGCGCCGCCATGACCTGGCTCACAGGCGGGCGGGACAACCCTCTTGCACGGTTAGTCCTTTTGGGAGTATCTTCTGATAGTCCAAATGGGATTATTGGAGGAGTCGCATGCTCACTCTTGACACGTCACTGCTCGGGGAGCGTGCCGTCCGGCCCGACGACCCCGGCTACGACGATGCCCGCGCAGCCTGGAACCTCGAGGTCGACCACCGCCCCGCCGTCGCGGTGCGGGCCGAGACCGTCGACGACGTACGAGCCGCCGTGCGGTACGCCCGCTCAGCCGGCCTGGGCGTCGGGGTGCTGGCCACCGGGCACGGCACGGGCGGGCTGTGCGACGGCGTGCTGGTCAACACGTCCCGGCTCCGGTCGGTGGCCCTCGACCCGGCGACGCGACGGGCCCGGGTCGGAGGGGGAGCGATCTGGGCCGACGTGATGGCCGCCGCGGCACCGCACGGGCTGGCCGGGCTGATGGGCTCGAGCATCCACGTCGGCGTGGTCGGCTACACCCTGGGCGGCGGGTTCGGCTGGCTGGGCCGGCGCTACGGGCTGGCCGCGCACTCGGTCACCCGGGCCGAGGTGGTGCTGGCCGACGGCCGCCTGGTGAACGCGGCCCCGGACGATCACCCCGACCTCTTCTGGGGCCTGCCGGGCAGTGCGGGCAACCTGGGGGTCGTCACCGAGCTCGAGTTCAGCCTTCCCCCGGTCGCCCAGGTGTACGGCGGCAACCTGTACTACCCGCTCGACCGCGCGTACGACGTGCTCACCTTCTTCGGCGAGTGGTCGAGATCGGTGCCCGACGAGGTCAGCGCGGCCTGCACCTTCCGCGCCTTCCCGCCCGCGCCCACCGTGCCGGAGCCCCTCCGCGGGCGGTCGGTGGTCGCCTTCCGCGCCGTGCACTGCGG
>CAXTVE010000178.1:0-6838 GCA_964247485.1 uncultured Propionibacteriaceae bacterium | reverse complement strand
GAGGGGGCGGTGGCGGCAGCTGGTAGGGGTCCCGCTAGCGGACGCCCTCGAGGTCGCACACGAAGATCAGCGTCTCGCCCGGCTTGATCACCCCGCCGGCGCCCTGGTCGCCGTAGGCCAGGTGCGGCGGGATGGTCAGCTGCCGGCGGCCGCCGACCTTCATCCCGACCAGCCCGTTGTCCCAGCCGGGGATGACCCGGCCGGCGCCCAGCCGGAACTCCAGCGGCTCCCCGCGGCCCCAGGACGCGTCGAACTCCTCACCGGTGCTGTAGGCGACGCCGACGTAGTGCACCCGGACGGTCTTCCCGGGCTGCGCCTCGGGGCCGTCGCCCTCGGTGATGTCGACGATGTCCAGCTCGGTGGGCGGGTCGCCGTAGGGAAAGTCGATCTCTGGCTTCACAGTCACGAGGGGTAACCCTACGAGATCGCCGCTGACGCGCGAGCGACAAGCCCAGAGAAAGAGTCGGGGTCGGCCCGGGGGAGTGCCCGATGGCGCGCGGCACCGCAGGCGCGGATGCTGGATGACATGAGTCCGACCTACGAGCACCCCAGCCTCAAGATGTACGTCACCTCCGAGCAGCGCGACCGCGCCGAGGACTGGCTGAAGGAGGCGTACGCCGACGGCCGGGTCACCGAGACCGAGTTCGACGCCCGGATGGGTCAGATCTTGTCGGCCGAGACGCGCAAGGACCTGAATGTGGCCTTCTACGGCCTGGTGCAGGTGCCGACCGGCTCCACGGCCCTGGGCCTGCACCCCGCATACCGGCCGCTGGTCCGCCCCGAGACCCGGCAGCAGGCCGGCCGCGGGGTCGCCGGCTTCGCCCACTTCTCCGCCTTCTTCTTCTGGCTGCTTGGCCCGGGCCTGGTGTTCGCCCTGTCCTCGCCCGGCACCTACGCCCGGCGCGAGGCGGCCAAGGCGTTCAACTTCCAGTTGATCTCGTTCATCGCGTTCGTCGTGGTCGGCATCACAGCCGGGGTGACCAGCTTCGACCTGTTCGAGTGGGTGCTGCCCCTGATGGGCCTCGGCTGGTTCGTGCTGACCATCATGGGCGGGGCCAAGGCGCTGCAGGGCGAGGACTGGCGCAACCCGGTCAAGAGCGTGCTCAAGCTCGAGGCGCTGCCGGAGAAGTAGGCGGGAAGGAAACGGCCCACGTCCGCGTTGGATCGGGCGTAGACTCGGGCTTAGCAGCCGAGGCTGCGGTACAACTCAACAGGGGGTGATCGGTTTCGACTTGGGTCGATAGTCCCAGGCGAAGCGGGCCGAGAATCCAAGGTCAACTCGTTAATGTCCCTTGGAAACCAACAAGTGCCGACTCTAAGCGCACTTCGTTCGCTCTCGCTGCCTGAGCAGTGACCGAACGGTCAGACCGGGCGTGCCCTCGTCCCGGAGCCTGGCCTCATCTAGAGGGCTTACCCGTGAGGACATGTCTTAGGGCCTGACGGGAACATTTACTGAGACTGGGCTTGTCTGCCACATGCTGACGTGAGGGCAGGAGCCGAGCAGAACGACTAGTCAGCTGCGCCCGGAGAAGTCCTGGTTCGTCGTCTGAGGACGCGGGTTCGATTCCCGCCACCTCCACCACCCCTGCTTGAGGCTTCGCGCCCCGGCGGCCCCGTGCCTCCGGGGCATTCGGCGTTCTGTGCTCACCTCGACATGCAGGTTGTGGTCAGCATGGGGCCTCAAGATCCGCCGCATCCTGCATCTCGCCTGGGGGTGACCGTGCTTGCGTCAAGCCGGCCCGGCGACGCCTATCACGTTGCCTTCCGGGTCGCCGAAGTGGCCCACCACGACGCCGCCATCCTGGTTGGTGACCGGGCCCATGATGCGGGTGCCGCCGAGGCGCTCGGCCGTCAGCAACGCCTGCTCCACGTCCTCGACTCCGACGTAGAAGATCGCGTGGCGGTCGTAGCCGTCGCCGCCGCCGATGCCGCCCGGGATACCCGTTCCGTCGGGGGTGGTGGACCGCTCGACGAACCCGTAGCTGCTCGGCTCGGACACCTCGGCGGCGACGGGCGCGTCCTGGGCGTCCCACCCGAACAGCTCGGAGTAGTAGCGCCGCAGGCCGACGGGGTCGCGGCCGATGATGTCGAAGTGCACGACGGGGTTGCCCATGGCCGCCGAGTGTAGTGACCCCGGGGCGCGGCGTAGGGTGCCGGTCGTGGCGAGTCCTCGCACCTCCCCGAGCAAGCCCGCCGTGACAGTTGCGGACCTCGGGGCGTGGCTGCTGAAGGGCAACGCCGACCGGGTCGACCTGGTCGCACGGTTCCAGCGGGAGCCCCGGATCGAGACCTGGTGCGTGCAGCCCGGCTACCGGGCCCGGCTGATGCAGGCCGGGCAGCCCGTGGTGTTCTGGGCCAGCGGCAGCCGAGGCCGCCTGGCGTACGGCGTCTGGGGCTGCGGGCTGGTGACCGGGCCGGTGGATGCGGACACCGACGATGGCCGGTGGCGGGTGCCGCTCGACCTGGTCGTCGATGCGGCGATGGACTGGGTGCCGCGAGAGGCCCTGCGGGCGGACCCGCGGCTCTCCGACGCCGAGGTGTTCCGGCAGCCGCAGGGCGCAAACCCCTCGTTCCTCACGGTGGCCCAGTTCGCCGCTCTCCGCGACCACCTATCCTGACCAGCTGTCAGATGCGGATGATCTTCACTGGCTGCCGAGCGTGCGCCGTCAGAGCCGTCAGGTCCTTTGGGTCGCTGGTCAAAACCACCGGATCCGATGACTGCTCCGCGAAGGCGGCGACTATGGCATCAGTGGCGGAGATCTCGTCCGCCCGGCGGGTCGCGGTGCGCAGGGCCGCTGATCGGCGCGCGAGCAGCTCGTCGACCTCGCGCACCTGGCACGCGCGGATGAGCCGGTTCTCGTCGAAGTCGCGCCGGTGGTCTCCGGTCAACGCTTCGGTGAGCACGACGGCCGGGATCTGTGCCGGCCATTGACCACGGCGCCGAAGCTCCTTCAGTCGAGCCCGCTGCCGCGCGAGGACAGTGACCCCGCCGGAATCAAGAACGACAGTCACGCCGCGCCAGCAGCCTCGTGGGCGCTTGAAGATTGCTGGTCCAGCTGGTCAGCCCAGTTTCGAGCCTCAGCCGTCTCTTCGGCGGTCGAAGGGCCGAGCTCCGCGTCGAGCTCAGCGAGATAGGCATCAAGCTCGGCGACCTTCGCCAGCCGATCAAGAGCATCGGCCACTGCCTCCGAGGCCAGTCGCGACACGTTTAGTCGGGCTGATCGCGCCTGCACCAGGAGCTCGTCGGGCATGGTGATGTTGACCCTGGACATGCGCACATCATACACATGCGGCTAACATACCGGCGCCGGCCGCTTGGTCCGGATCATGTTCGCGAACTCATCGGGACGATGCACCAGGTCAGCGCAGGCAACGGCCTGCTGGTGACGACCTCGAGATTCACCCCCATCGCCGCGAAGCATGCCGCCGAGTTCGGGCGCATTCAGTTGAGCGACGGGACGAACCTGGTCCACCTCATCAAGCAGCACCTGGGGAAGGATGTTCTCATCGGCGACCGCTGAAGGTGCAGATACTGGCAGCGCCGGCGGTCAGGGGGCGAGCACCGTCGCGACGACGACGGCCGCAGCGGCGGACCAGGCCTGGGGGCGGCAGGCCGCGGGGTAGGGGACCGGCGCCCCTTCGCCCGACCACAGCTCGGGCAGCCGAGCAGCGAACGCCACGGACGCCTCCAGCAGGCCCTCGATCAGGCCCTCGGCGTAGGAGGTCAGCCCGGCCCGGTGGAGCCCGAGGATGGCGATCGCCGTGTCGTGCGGCCAGACCGATCCGCAGTGGTAGCTCAGCGGGGAGTAGCCGCCGGCGGCGGAGGACATGGTCCGCAGGCCCAGTCCCGAGTCGAGCGCCGGGTCGGCCAGGTGCCGGGCGACGGTCTGCTCCTCCTCGGCGTCCAGCAGGCCGGTTCCCAGCAGATGTCCGACGTTGCTGGTCAGCGAGTCGACCGGGCGTTTGGCGCCGTCCAGGGCCAGCGCCGGGAACCGATCCGGCCCTTCGCCGCACCAGAACGACGCCCGGAACCTCGTGGCGAGCGCCGCGGCCCAGCTGCGGTACCGCTCGGCTCCGGGGCGGCCGAACGCGTCCAGCAGGTCCGCGCCGTGCGCCGCCGCCTCGTACGCGTAGGCCTGGACCTCGCACAGCGCGACCGGTCCCTCGGCGATGGTCCCGTCGGCGAACCGGACCGCGTCGGCGGAGTCCTTCCAGCCCTGGTTGCTCAGCCCGTGACCGCTGGCGTCGAGATACTCCAGGAAGCCGTCGCCGTCGGCGTCTCCGTCCTCCACCACCCAGCGCAGAGCCCTCTCCAGGGCGGGGAGCAGCGGCACGATCTCCGACTCGGGCACCCCGGCCCGCCAGGCGTCGTGCAGCACGCACACCCAGAGCGGCGTCGCGTCGATGGTGCCGTAGTAGAGCGGCGGCAGAGAGAGGTCGCCGAGGACGAAGGCGGCCCGGCGCAGCTCGTGCGGGATCTTGCCGGGCGCCTCCGCGCTGGCCACGTCCACCCGTGTCCCGGCCCGCGCCGCGAGCGTGCGCAGCGTGCCCATCGCGTACGCCGGGTCGACCGGCAGCAGCATCCGCGCGGTCCACAGCGAGTCGCGGCCGAACAGCGTGAGGTACCACGGCGAGCCGGCGGCGAAGAAGGTGTCGTCGGGTCGGTCGGTCGTGCTCATCCGCAGACCGTTCAGGTCGGCCAGCGAGCGCAGCAGCCAGGGCCGCAGCCGGGAGTCGACCCCCCGGGCCGGGTGCATCCGCGCCGCCCCGGTCGCCAGCGCCTCGGCCACGGCAGCGGCATCCAGCGGCGCGTCGCGCGCCGGGCCCACCACGCTGCCGCGGTCGGTCACGTGCAGCGCCCAGCTGACGGCGGTCGCGCCGGCGGCCGGCAGCTCCAGTTCCCACGACAGGTCGAGGTCGGCCGACCCGGACGACGCATCCGCCCCCGTCGCCGTCAGTCGCGCCTCGATCTCGTTGGTGCCCCACACCAGAGGGTCAGGACTCTGGCCGGCCACCGCCTCCGGGACCTCCCCACCGCCCATCACCTCGAAGTTCCGGGCCAGGTCCCGGGCCAGGGCCACCCCGAGCCGGACCGAGGTCGCCGCCCCCAGCCACGACGTCAGCGTGATCGTCTCGGTCAGCCGGCCGGGGACCACCCGGCGCTCGACGTCGAGGCGGACGGGCGTGCTGGGGTCGGCCGACCGGCCTCCGGCCAGACCGCGCAGCAGGTAGCTGAAGACCAGCCCGTCGCCGCTGCCGTCGGCCACCAGGGGCCGGGTGGCGATGTGCTCCGGTGCCTCGCCGTCGACGGTCAGCTCGAGGGCACTGACCATGCGTACGTCGGCGTGCCAGACGCCCTCCACGCCCCGGGCCCGACCGCCCGATCCGATCGGACCGTGCGGGTGGCTGAACACCTGCGTCGGAGCGGCGACCAGGGTGGCCAGGTCGTGAAGGAAGGGCTGTCGCGGCTGACTCACCGGTGAATCATCCTGCCCGATCCTCGACCAGCCCGACCCGGGTCACCCGGACGGCCGCCGCACCGAGCTCGTCGCTCGCGGCGAGGTCGATCTCCGCACTGATGCCCCAGTCGTGGTCGCCGGCGGGGTCGTCGATGATCTGCCGCACCGACCACGCGCCGGGACGCTCGTCGACGAGCAGCAGCTGCGGTCCGCGGGCGTTCGCCCCGGTCTGGACCAGGCCGTGCGCAGCGAAGTAGGGCTCCAGCGCCGCCGCCCAGCGGTCCGCCGGCCACCCCGCGTCGCCGTCCAGCTCGGCCAGCTCGGTCCAGCGGTGACGGGCGGCCAGCTCCACCCGGCGGAACAGCGCGTTGCGCACCAGCACCCGGAAGGCGCGGGCGTTGCCGGTGACCGACGGCGGCGGTCCGGACACCTGCGCGATGGCCGCCTCCGGATCGGGGTTGCGCAGCCGCTCCCACTCCTCGAGCAGGCTGGAGTCGACCTGCCGGACCAGCTCGCCGAGCCAGGCGATCAGGTCGGCCAGCGCCTCCGTCCGGGCGGCCTCGGGCACCGTCTGCCGCAGTGCCTTGAAGGCGTCGGCCAGGTAGCGCAGCACCACCCCCTCGGCCCGGGCCAGCCCGTAGAAGGCGACGTACTCGGAGAATGTCATCGACCGCTCGGCCAGGTCCCGGACCACCGACTTCGGGCTCAGCCGCTCGTCCAGCACCCAGGGGTGGCTCCGCACGTACGCGGCGAAGCCGACCTCGAGCAGGTCGGCCAGCGGCCGCGGGTAGGTCACGTCCTCGATCAGCCGGACCCGCTCGTCGTACTCGATGCCGTCCCGCTTCATCCCCTCCACCGCGTCGGCCCGGGCCCGTGACCGCTGCGCGCGGAGCACCGGCGTCGGGTCCTCCAGCGTCGCCTCGACCACCGACACCACGTCCAGTGCGTACGTCTCGGCCTCGGGCTCCAGCAGGTCGACCGCGGCCAGGGCGAAGGGCGACAGCGGCTGGTTGAGCGCGAACTCCGGCTGCAGGTCCACCGTGACCCGGGCCAGCCGGCCGTCGGCGTCCGGCGCGGCCAGCCGCTCGACCACGCCCGTGCTGAGCAGCCCGCGGTAGATGGCCAGGGCCCGGCGGGCGTGCCGCAGCTGCCGGACCCGGGGCTCGTCGTTGTCGAAGACCAGCCGTCGCATCGACGCCCAGCAGTCACCCGGCCGGGCGATCACGTTGAGGACCATGGCGTGGCTGACCCGGAACGACGACTGCAGCGGTTCAGGGTCCGCCGCCACCAGCCGTTCGTACGTCGGCTCGCCGTAGCCGACCGTGCCCTCCGGCGGCTTCTTGCGCACCACCTTGCGGCGCTTCTTCGGGTCGTCGCCC
>CAXTVE010000177.1:0-6846 GCA_964247485.1 uncultured Propionibacteriaceae bacterium | reverse complement strand
GGTCGACCCGGTCGGGACCTCGGTCAGTTCGACCAGGTTGCGTTTTAGCTCGTCCCGCGCCATTGCCCGTTTCACCGACCGGTTCAGGCAGGCCCGAACTCCTTCCAGCGAACGGGTGCTCAACATCGGCGTGAGCCCAGCGAGCCAGGCGTCGACCCGGGGCGCGGTCAGGTCCCGCAGTTTCCGCTTCCCGAGCAATGGGATGACGTGGGTGTCGCAAAGGTGCCGGTTGGTTTTCTGGGTCATCGGGTCGCGGTTGGCCAGCCCGTAGGTGAGCCAGTCCTCGACCGCCTGGCCGACGGTGGAGGAGTGCGCCGCGGTCGGGAGGCCGTCGGCCTGGTCGCGGAGCATGTCGCGCAACTTGTCCGTAGCCTGGGCCTTGGTCCGGCCGGACGCCTTCCGCACGATCCGCTTGCCCCGGCCGTCGTAACCAACCGTGATCTCAGCGATCCAGCGTTGCCGATTCTCATCCCAGCGCAGCCCGCCGTCACCCCTGGCCCGTCTTGTCATGCTGCTCCCGCTTCCAGTGAGGCGACGTACTCGGCTAGGGCCGTGACCGGCACGAGACGGCGACGACCGGCCTTGACCGTGCGGAGCCGGTTGGACCGAATCAGCTCGTACAGCACGGACTTGCTCAGCCGCAGCGCTTCCGCGGCCTCATCGACGCTATGGAGGACGGCCGGAACGTTGGACGTCGGCCGGACAATCCTGTGAATGCTCATGGTGGTGCCCTTCTCGGTAGGTGCCGGTTATCGGTGGTCGGATGCTCGGCCTCCCCCGATCTGAGAGGTTCGGCCGGCGGCCCGGGCGTCAAGGGCCGGCGCAAGCGCCGGCCAGGCGGCGCGTGTCCTCCCTACGGTCCGGGCCGCGCCGCCACATGGTAATGACAATCCATGGATCCACTTCTCCGGATGGTCGATGCCGTCACCGTGACCGTGCCAACCCTGGGCGATGGTCTCCGCTTCTACGCTGATCAACTAGGCCACGAGCTGCTCTGGCGCAATGATGCCGTCGGTCAGGCCGGTCTGCGCTGCCCCGACAGCGAGACCGAGATCGTGCTGACGACCGACCTCGACTCAGAGCCGAACTGGCTCGTTGACTCGGCGGACGCCGCCGCAACCGTCGTCGTCAACGCTGGCGGCCGGGTCATCCAGCAACCGAGCGACATTGCGGTTGGACGCCTAGCCGTAGTCGAGGACCCGTTCGGGAATCGTCTGGTGCTGCTCGATCTGAGTACGGGACGGTACACAACGGATGCGGCCCGATCGGTGACAGGTGTTGATCCCTAACAAGCCCACAGGAGGCTCCCTGTCACCACACCGTCGGACCAAGGCTTCTGGGACGTGATCGTCTGTCGGTGGTGCTGACGAATTGCTAACAGCGACGGTGGACACTGGCGGACGCTAACGAAAGGACTGGCGAGCCACTGCTGAGGCCGACGCCGCCTGTCACGCACCGCGAACGCCCCTCGTGGTCCTACGGATTAGGTGGCTCGGCTCGGCAGTCGCACCAGGTGCTCATGCGACTCGCTCGACCAGGGTGCTGAGTCCATCTCCGCTCAGCTCATCGAGCGCATGTGAGCGGCCTGCAAGGGCCATCAGCAGTGCCTCGCCAGAACCGTTGACGGTAGGTCCATCCCCGCTGGTCCAGTCGAGGTCAGTAGCGACGAGTCTGAGGCCCTTCCGGTTGCGCTTCGAGGTGAGGGTCGGCGCTCCGAGGGAGAAGTTGAGGACCGGGATGAGTCTCTGCTCGGGTATGACCCGGGGCATCCCGAGCGCCCGTCGGATGTCTTGGTGGTGAATGGTGCCGTCGGTCAGGGCGATGCCTCCGCCGAGTCCGGAGGGCAGTCCGCGAGGGCGCTGAGTGCGGGCGACCAGGTCGATGATCCCGTCGGGTTCGAGGGTTCTGTACTGGTCGAGTGCGACCTCGTTCACCTTGGCTGTGCGGAGCCCTCCGCGTAGGAAGGCGCCTATCGTCTGACCGGTCGATAACTCGTCGTAGCTGACGATGTGAATAGCGACGTCGCGGACCCGCCATTGGGCACACAGGGACGGCGCGTTCCACTGGGCGGGAGTGAGCCCGCGAAGTAGGACCAGGAGGTCAGCGCGCTCCTCCTCGGCTAGCGAGAGCAGGTTTGGCCGGCTCACAAGACATCCAACTCGCCACGGACAAGGGCCTCATACCGGCCCAGGTATAGCGGCCATCCGTCGGGTGCGTCGAGGCCGTCTCGGAGGGCTTCCCAGCCGTCGCCGTGGCGGTCGATGTGGCGGTGCACCAGGCTGACGCGGGTACGGCGCTCGTCCTCGGCGGCGAAGGTGACTTCGACCTCGCTGGCCGAACTCAGGTCCGAGCCGACCTGCCAGTCAGGGCCGATGTCCCAGCTGAAAGCGATGGTGTTGGGCGGGTCGAAGGTGAGGACGCGGCCCCACCGGCAGATGCTGCCGTCGACGCCCCGGTCGTAGATGTCACCGCCGGCGTGCTGCTCCAGCACCGTCTCCTCAATAGGCACCGCGAGCATGTTGTGCTCACGGGGCTTGATCTTGTCCAGGTCGGCTAGATTCCAGAACGCCTCCTCGCGATCTAGATCGACCACCACCTCATGGCGGACGGTCCCGTCAGACTCCACAGTCACCCGATCTCCCTCTCACGCTCATTGGACGTAGCCGCCAGATTCCCGAGGGCATCGGACCAGAACTGATCGAGTTGCCTGCGGTACCGCGCCAGCCGCGCCGCGTCGATGCTGTACACCCGATGCCGCCCCCGCGGCTGATCTCGAACGATCCCGGCCTCCCGAAGCACCTTGAGGTGCTGACTCACCGCCGGCCGGCTGATCGGCATGGCGCCCGCCAGTTCGACCACCGTGCACGAACTGCGCGACAGCCGCTCGATGATCGCCCGACGACTCGCGTCACCCAGCAACGTCCACGCGTCTGACTGGTAAGCGACCACAAACCGGTAAGTTACAACTTACTCGTTCCGTTGTCCAACGCCGCAGCGCAATGCAGCGCCGGACCTAACCCACGATCAGTACAGCAACGAAGTACCGCAACGGTGACGAGGCCTCCTACGTACGTCCCCGTCCACCCGGGTCGGCGTCCGCCTCATCAAGCCTCAGATGCCCCGCTGCGCGAGTTCAGGACGAGCGGCTAGGTGATCAAGTGAGTGACTACGGGCCCGCCGATCAGCACTGCCGGTGCACGTCTGTGCATGGCCGCTACGCTCACGGGCCTACTTCCTCGGCCCGTCGGATGTGGTTCGGGACGAAGAGGTCGCAGGTTCAAATCCTGTCACCCCGACCGGTGAAGACCCTAGTCAGGGTCGGATCGGTGCCAGTGCCTGGTTGCTGGGCTGCGACGGATGAGGTCGGCCAGTGGCTCCGGGATGGTTAGAGGGGCACATTTCAGTGCATAGCCGCAGAGTCGAGCGAGATGTTTCGGTATCTCCCATGTCCGTTCGTGGATGGCAAGTTCCCTCGACAACTCGGCGCGGTCGTTCAGCTCGCTGTCCTTGAGGGCCGGGCTTCGCGGACCACGGTGGCGCGGTCCGCGTCTAGGAAGGGGACGAGCATGGAGAGGATCCGGTGGGGGCTGCGGGTCATGTCCATGTGGGTCGTGCCGGGGAACACGGCCAGTTGTCCGTGTGGCACCAGCTCGACCGCCTCGACGGCGTCGGACACGCGGATTAAGTCGTTATCCCCAACGAGCACCATCGTCGGGCTCTGCACCGCCCGCAGTTCGTCGGCCGTCCAGCCGACGAAGTCCTTGTTGACCATCGTCGACACCTTCTCGTCGAGGGCGTCGAAATGCGAGGGATCGGGCGCGACGGCCGCGTAGGCGTCACGCATGGCCTGGAAGTCGGCATCGGTCGGCATCGGCCTGGGTACCTCGTCGGGGGCGGCCTTCCGGCTCCGGTAATCGGCCGACGCCACGGCGACACGACCGACGACCTTCGGGTGCCGGATGACGAGCGACCAGCCGACCAACCCGCCGAGGCTGAAGCCGAAGATGTCTGCCTCCTCGATGCCCAGGTGGGCCAGGAGGGCGGCGACGTCGTCGGCCAGCTGGTCGATCGACATCGTGCGGTCGGTGTCGGCGGTGTGGCCGTGACCCTGCAGCTCGACGGCGATCAGCTGGCGGCGCGCCGCCAGCGTGGGGAGCAGCTGGCCGAACATCAGGTCGATCGTCTGCAGCCCGCCGTGGAGCAGCACTACTGGTCGCCCGCTTCCGTGGATCTCGTGGTACAGGCGCAGCCCGTTGATGTCGGCGAAGGAACGGGTGGGGTAGTCCATGCCAGTAGGGACTCGACGAGCCGCGCCAACTCATCGGGGTAGTTCGCACCGAACGCGCGATCTTCGATCCGTCGAGGTTGCCCTCATGTTGCCCCCTCGGGTTTTTCCATCGATAAGTTAGAGCACCGGTCGGAGATACAGAAGCTCGGCCTGACACGATGATCTTGGACTTCGTCATCCAAGACGAGGTGACTGATCGCGGATCGTGGTTTCAAGCGACCGTGTACAACACACCCGACGGCTGGAAGGACCGATTCGCTCAGGACTGAGCGTCGCCTCGCCCGCGTACGGCAGCGAAGTACAGCAACACCGCCGCGTCCCCTTGGGTCAGCAGCAATACGGTCATGGCCGTATGGAAGCCGCCGGGCCCGTTGAGTGACTATCTGGGTGGCTACGCACCCGAACCAGTGCTCCCGAACAGCCGGGCATCGGATGAGGCCAGAGCAGCAGCGTCGCGGTCTGGCCACTTCACACGCCAGAGCCTACGAGTGCCCTACTCCTTTTGGTCCACTGCATCTAACGGGCTGTGGTCGCCGACGAACCACAAGTGTCCGAACGGATCTCGGAAGGTACCTTGCCGGTGAGGACCCCACGGCGTTTCGTAGGTCTCCATTGGATCGATCGGCGCAGCGCCAGCCTCGATCGCGCGACCAACGAACGCGTCTGGGTCTTCCGTGAAAACCTCGATACGCGTCGTCGTGGTGCCGGCCGAGCCAGGGGACAGCCAGCCGTTGTTCGCAGGTTGGCCGAGAAGCAGCGGAGCGCCCTCGATGTGCAGACCCGCCACAGATCCAAGGTCCCAGCGCAGCTCCGCACCGAGGGCAATTTGGTACCACTTGACCGCGGTAGGCACGTCGTCCAGGGCAAGCATTGCGGATATAGCGAGGGGCCGGGTCACACAGCCATCTTGTCAGCGACTGCCCGCCGCGACCCGAGCAGGCGAACTTGGTCGCGCTACTCCTCCTTGCAGACTAGACAGTTACGGCCGGTGACCATGGGGCTCCGCCCCGCAACATGGTGCGGGTGCAACACACCTCTGAGCCGAGACGTGTATCTCCTATCTGCAGGATCCGACCTGGTGGCATCTGCGCCGGCGTGGCCAGGATGGTCGACGTTGCCATGGCGGCCGGATTTCTGCCCGGACAACAGAGAGCCGCCTCGTAGGCTGCCGACCGCCATGGACTCCACGTCGTTCGACTCCAGCCCACCGCTCCTCGCTCTTCATGCTGCTCGTCTCCTCGGGATGGCCGACGACGACCAGGTTGCGCGCCGCTTCGACCTGCCGGGCGATGAGGCCCGTGAACTGCTGCTGGACTTCCAGGCCGCCGGCTGGGTCAGCCGGGTCGAGTTCGCTGACCTTCGAGCCTGGACGCTCACCGAGGCCGGCAGGGCAGAAACGAGCGGCAGCTCGTCGCCGAGCTGACCTCGGCGCAGGCCAGCGACGAGGTGCGGACGATCTACCGCGACTTCACCGGCCACAACAGTCAGCTGCTTCGTGCGTCGACCGACTGGCAGATCCGACCGAGTGCGACCGACCCGCTCGCGCCCAACAACCACACGGACCACCGCTGGGACGCACGGGTCGTCCGCACCTTGGCGGATCTGGCCGTCTACCTCCGCCACGCAGGTCGCACGCTGGCCGGTCGTTTACGCCGCTTCGGTGGCTACGACCTGCGTTTCGCCGCGGCCCTGGCTCGAGTCGAACGCGGCGAGCACAGCTGGGTCAACCAGCCGCGATCCGACTCGTGTCACACCGTGTCGATGGAGCTGCACGAAGAGCTGTTCGCCACCCTCAACCTCCGGCGCGGCCCCGAGCAGGCTTGGCAGGCCGCCGGTTCACGTCCTGTCGGCCCGCGGCCGAAGTGTGGCGCGCACCCGGCACGATGAGTTCCCGGCGCCGCCTCGGTCTATCAGCTTGAGACCTCAGAGGGAGGACAAGCAGTGGCAGATCTCATGGTGGACTTCATCATTTCTCTCGATGGTTACGGCGCGGCCGAGGGCTGGCCGGGCCTGTGGGGACTGGAAGGTCCCGAATACCTCGGCTGGCTCGGGGAGCAGGAGGAGCACACCGCGCTGATGGGCGCGACGACGTATCGGCTGATGTCCGGCTTCGCGGCGACGGCGCCGGACGACATGGCGGACGTGACCGCACAGCCCAAGGTGGTGTTCTCCTCGACCCTGGAGGCACCGCCGTCCTGGGCCAACACCGAGTTGGTCAGCGACGACCCCGTCGAGTGGGTCCGGGCCGCGAAGCGGGACGGCACCCGGCCCCTACGCACCCTCGGCAGCCTGACCCTGTGTCGGACGCTGCTCCGCGCCGGGTTGGTCGATCGCTATCGGGTGGTGGTCTTCCCGGTCATCACCGGCGCCACCGGTCAGGACCGGATCTTCGACGGATACCCCGACGTCGCGCTCCAGCTGGTGGACAGCCGACTCTTCGACGGCCGGCTCCAGCTCCTCGAGTACGTGCCGACGGTCCTTGACCGGCCCCCGCTCGCCGATCAGCCGGACCAACCGTAGGCCCCGCCCCACCGCCGCATCGGCCGACAGGGACCCGC
>CAXTVE010000176.1:2874-6850 GCA_964247485.1 uncultured Propionibacteriaceae bacterium | reverse complement strand
GGTTTCACCCGCCGAGCACAGGTTGCAACCTGTGCTGAGCAGCAGGAACCTGTGCTGAGCTGGACCTACTCGAGGGTCAAGGAGGCCGCTGCGTCGGGCTGGGCGGTGACGTCCCACAGGTGGTGGACGACGTCGTGCAGGAAGTACTGCAGCAGGGTGATCACGGTGAACTCAGACCCGTTGGAGCGGCGGCCGGTCCGCTCCAGCTGGTCGGGCCGCAGGCCGTTGATGTCGTCCACCAGCGCCGTCGCGGCCTCCTCCAGCTCGTCGGCCACCGCCTCGGGATCCTGCTCGGCGTAACGCTCCTGGATCGCCGTCTCGTCCTGGTCCCAGTTGGCGAAGACCGGGTCGTCCTCGGCCAGCATCAGTCGCAACCGCTGGTCGAAGAGCCGGTAGACGTCGCGGACGTGCGCGCCGTACTCCAGCGGGGACCAGACACCGGGCCGGGTGCGGTTCGCCACCGCCGGGCTGGAGCGCAGGATCTGCACCCACTCCTCACCGGCGACGAAGGTCCGGGTCGCGATCTCGTCGAGCGGGACCTCCCCCGCCGCCAGGCCGCACTCCGGGCAGCGCTCCCGCAACGTCCAGGTCCAGTCCTTGGTGTCCGGCTCCGGGTCCACGGCGTCACGATACTGCGCACAGCTGTCCACAGGTGCAGAAATCTGCTGTGGAGGAAGGTCGAGTTCCGGTGCAGAACCACGACGGGCCTGGGGACGGCGCTGTGGAGGGGAAATTACACCGAAGTACCTTGTCAGAAGCACTTGCGGGACAGTCGGCCGCCGGTATAGACATTGGGTACGCCCTCCTCCGGGAGAGCGGGACTGGGATGAACCGAGGATCACTCCGGCGAGGCAACTCGCTGCAGCGGCCGGCGATGGGCCGCTGAGATCCGCCGGGTCGCCTGGTCAGCTGGAGACGTCGCTTTACTCCGGCTACCCAGGTAGGGCCCCCAACTCATACTTGGGGGCCCTACACCTGTTTCGGGGCGATCCGACCCCGCCTACGCGAGAGCCGCGCGTTCCGGGGTTCAGACTGAGCGGGCCCGGCGGCGGCGCGCGGTCAGCCGGCGAGCCTTGGCCTTGGCACCGCAGTCGTCCATGGAGCACCACCGGCGGGAGCTGTTACGGCTGCGGTCCAGGAACAGCCAGCCGCAGCCGCCGTCCTCGAGGGGGCAGGTCTTCAGCTGCTCGACGTCGAGAGTGCGCAGCAGGTCGACGGCCGCGTGGGCCAGCCGGTCAGTGACCCTCGTTGCGGGGTCGGGGCCGACCACCAGCCGGTCACCGGCCACCGCGTCCCCAGGGAGCGACAGGGTGGACCGGCTGATCGCTGCGGACCAGTGCCGATGCAGGACCTCCAGGGCCGGCGCGCCACCCGCTCCGCGCGGGCCCAGAGCGGTGAGCAGCACATCGTAGGTCGCCTCACGGATCTCGAGAGAGGCGGCGAGGGCGGCATCCGCGGCGCCGGTGGACCGCCACGCGACCTCGACCTGACCGGCCTCTTCGGTGGTCACCACCTCGAGCCGCCTGGCCCAGTCCAGCAGCTCGGCCGCTGTGGTCAGGTGCTCGCTGCCCGTGGCCCGATCAGCGACCCGGGGCTCGACCGTGTTGACGAGGTCGAGCGCCAGGTGCCCACCCACGACGTTGAGCTCGGTCTGGCCCACACCGATCACGCTACCCCCAAAAGCGGACTGAGCTAGTTGCAGACCCCCTGCAGGTTCGTTAGAGTTCAGAGTGCTACCTCCAAAAACCCATCTAGGAGGAATCATCATGCGCCTCGGACCACCCCGTGCGGTGATCGCGCTCCTGGCCCTCAGTGTGGCCACCTTCTGTTTCGTGACAACCGAGGTGCTGCCGATCGGTCTGCTGGCCCCGATCGCGACCGACCTGGGCGTCACCCCGTCCGCCGTCGGCCTGCTGGTCAGCAGCTACGGGCTGGTCGTCGTCCTGACTTCCATCCCGCTGACCCTGCTGGCGGCTCGGCTGCCCCGCCGGGCCGTGCTGCTGACCCTCGTGGTGGTCTTCGTCGCGGGCACGGCCGTGAGTGCGACCACCCCCGCGTACGCGCCGCTGGTCGCCGCCCGCCTGGTGGTCGCGCTGAGCCAGGCGCTGTTCTGGTCGATCATCACCCCGGCGGCGGCCAGCCTGTTCGACCCCGGCGTACGCGGTCGGGCGGTCTCCATCCTGTACGCGGGCAGCGCCCTCGCCGCCGTGCTCGGCGTGCCGGCCGGCACCTGGCTGGGCCAGCTGACCAGCTGGCGGGTCGCCTTTCTCGCCTTCAGCGGCCTCGGCCTGCTCACCCTGGCGGTCCTGGCCCTGGTGCTGCCCACGACCAGGCCGGGTGAGAGCAGCGCGGACCGCGGCACCGCCCCGGACCGCGGCCGCTATGGAGCCCTGGTCCTCGGCACGGCCCTCGCGGTGACCGGCGCGTTCACGGCCTTCACCTACCTCAGCCCGTTCCTGACCGAGGTGACCCGGCTCGGCGAGGCCGCGCTCAGCCCGGTGCTGTTCGTCCGCGGGCTGGCGGGCGTGCTCGGCGTGGCCCTGCTCGCGCTAGTCGTCGACCGCAACCCCTGGCTGGCCATGGTCGGCGTCCTGGTCCTGCAGGTGCTCGCCCTGACCCTGCAGTACGCGTTCGGGTCGGGGCCGGTGTCCGCCACGATCACCATCGCCCTGGCCGGCGTGGCCATCGCGGCCTTCTCCTCCGTGCTCGGGGCGCGCGTCCTGGTCGTCGCTCCGGGTCGCTCCGATCTGGCCTCGGCCGGCACGTCCACCGCCTTCAACGTCGGGATCACCCTCGGCGCCCTGGCCGGCAGCCTCCTCCTCGACAGCACCGGTGCGCGCAGTACCGCCCTGGTCGGGGCCGTCCTCAGCGTGGCCGCCCTGGCCGTGATCCTGGCCGAGCCGCGGATCGCCTCCGGCCGGTCCCGCTCCGCCGCTCCGGACGCCGAGCCGGCCAACTGCTGAAGAGGGCCAAGATGGGTCCGTGAGCGTCGATCTGAACGCGGACCTGGGCGAGTCCTACGGGCGGTGGACGCTCGGTGACGACCCGGCGATGCTCACCGTGGTGACCAGTGCCAATGTCGCGTGCGGCTTCCACGCCGGCGACCCGGCGGCGTTGCTGCAGACCTGCCGCGCCGCGGTGGCCGCGGGGGTCGTCATCGGCGCCCAGGTCGGCTACCCCGACCTGGTGGGCTTCGGGCGGCGGTTCCTGGACATCTCCCCCGCCGACCTGACCGCGGCCGTCATCTACCAGATCGGGGCGTTGGCCGGACTCACCCGAGCAGCGGGCGGTCGGGTCCGCTACGTCAAGCCGCACGGCGCGCTCTACTCCGCCTGCGTCGAGCACGAGGGCCAGGCGGGGGCCGTGGCCGAGGCCGTCGCCGCCTACGACGGGCAGCTCCCGATCCTCGGCCTGCCGGGCTCCGCCCTGCTCCGGATCGCCGCCGAGCGCGGGCTCCGCCCGGTCACCGAGTACTTCGTCGACCGCAGCTACACCGCCGACGGCCGACTGGTCGACCGGCGGCAGCCCGACGCGCTGATCACCGACCCGGTGGAGGCCGCCCGCCGCGCGGTCCGCGCCGCCGAGGACGGCCGGGCCGAATCGTTCTGCACCCACGGGGACACCCCCGGCGCGGTGGCCATGGCCGAGACCGTACGCGGGGCGCTCGAGCGCGCCGGCGTGGCGATCGCCTCCTTCGTGGCCGGCGCCGGATGACCCGGCGGCTGCTGCCCTGCGGCGAGAACGCCGTAGTGCTCGAGTGCGCGGACCTGGCCGAGACGCTGCGGCTGCGACCGGTGATCCAGCAGCAGTTCGACGAGGTGGTCGAGATCGTGCCCGGTGCCCGCACCCTGCTGCTCCGGCTGGACGCGCCGCTGGCCCCGTCCGTTCGGCAGGCGCTGCTCGACGTCCCCGGCGTCGACCCCGCACCCGCCGACACCCAGGACCAGGTCACGGTCCCCGTCGACTACTCCGGACC
>CAXTVE010000176.1:0-2864 GCA_964247485.1 uncultured Propionibacteriaceae bacterium | reverse complement strand
GGACCTGGCCGCGGTGGCGGCCCGCACCGGCCTGACCGAGGCCGAGGTCGTCGCCGCCCACACCGGCCAGACCTGGACGGTCGCGTTCTGCGGCTTCGCGCCGGGTTTCGGCTACCTGGTCGGTGTGGACGACCGTCTCCGGGTGCCGCGGCGGGCCCAGCCGCGTACGTCGGTGCCCGCCGGCGCGGTCGGGCTGGCCGACGCCTTCGCCGGCATCTACCCGCGGTCCGGGCCCGGCGGGTGGCAGCTGCTCGGCCGGACCGAGGCCGTGCTGTGGGACCTGGACCGCGACCCGCCGGCCCTCCTCCGCCCCGGCGTACGCGTCCGGTTCGCCGCATCATGATCGTCGTCGAGGCGACCGGGCCACTTGCCACCGTCCAGGACCTCGGCCGGCCGGGGTCTGCCCACCTCGGGGTCTCCCCCTCCGGTGCTGCCGACCGCACCGCCCACCGGCTGGCCAACCGGCTGGTCGGCAACCCCGAGGCCGACGCGACCCTCGAGGTCACGCTCGGCGGACTGAGCGTCCGGGCGACGGCGACCCACTGGGTCGCGGTCACCGGAGCCCCGACCACCGTGCTGGTCAACGACCGACCGACCGCCTCCCACGGACTGATCGCCCTGCCGCCGGGTGACCGACTGACCGTGCAGGCCCCCGCGTACGGGGTGCGCAGCTACCTCGCCGTCCGCGGCGGGATCGCCGTCGCCCCGGTGCTGGGCAGCCGGTCCACCGACCTGCTGTCCGGGCTGGGGCCGGCGGTGCTGCAACCCGGCGACGAGCTGCCGGTCGGCGTGCCCGGCCCGCCGATGCCCGGGGTCGACCTGGCCCCGCCGCACCAGCCGCGGAAGGTCCTCGCCCTGACCCCGGGCCCGCGGCGAGACTGGTTCACCGACCGGGCGTGGACCGCCCTGACCCACGCGACGTGGACCGTGACCGCCGACGGCAACCGGGTCGCGGTGCGGCTGTCCGGCGGCCGGCTCGAACGAGCCGTGCGGGACGAGCTGCCTTCCGAGGGCCTGGTCCGCGGGGCCGTCCAGGTGCCGCCGTCGGGCGAGCCGCTGATCTTCCTGGCCGACCATCCGGTGACCGGTGGTTATCCGGTGATCGCGGTGCTGACCGACCGGGCCGCCGACCACGCGGCACAGCTGCGGCCCGGCGACCAGGTGCGATTCCTCCCGACGTCGCTAGAGTGACCGGCGTGCGGATCGCGAAGGTGCTGGTCGCCAACCGGGGGGAGATCGCCGTCCGGGTGATCCGGGCCGCCGCTGACGCCGGGCTGCCGAGTGTCGCCGTCTACGCCGAGCCGGACGCCGACGCGCTGTTCGTCACCCTGGCCGACGAGGCGTACGCGCTGGGCGGCGCCACCCCGGCCGAGACCTACCTCGACATCGCCAAGATCCTCGACGTCGCGGCGCGCAGCGGCGCCAACGCGATCCACCCGGGCTACGGCTTCCTGGCCGAGCACGCCGGCTTCGCGACCGCCGTGCTGGAGGCCGGGCTGATCTGGATCGGCCCGCCGCCCGCCGCCATCGACGCCCTCGGGGACAAGGTCAAGGCCCGGCACATCGCGCAGACGGTCGGCGCCCCCCTGGTGCCCGGCACCCCGGACCCCGTCGCCGACGCCGACGCGGTGATCGCGTTCGCCGACGAGCACGGGCTGCCGGTCGCGATCAAGGCCGCGTACGGCGGTGGCGGCCGGGGCCTCAAGGTGGCCCGCACCCGGGAGGAGATCCCGACGCTGTTCGAGTCCGCGACCCGCGAGGCGGTCGCGGCGTTCGGGCGGGGCGAGTGCTTCGTCGAGCGCTACCTCGACCGGCCGCGGCACGTCGAGACCCAGTGCCTGGCCGACACCCACGGCAACGTCGTGGTGGTCTCCACCCGCGACTGCTCCCTGCAGCGTCGGCACCAGAAGCTGGTCGAGGAGGCCCCGGCCCCGTTCCTGTCGGTCGAGCAGACCGATCGGCTGTACGCGGCGTCCAAGGCGATCCTGCTCGAGGCCGGCTACGTCGGGGCCGGGACGTGCGAGTTCCTGGTCGCCCCCGACGGCACGATCAGCTTCCTCGAGGTGAACACCCGGCTGCAGGTCGAGCACCCGGTGTCGGAGGAGGTGACCGGACTGGACCTGGTGCGGGAGATGTTCCGGATCGCCGAGGGCGAGCCGCTCGGCTATCCGGACCCCGCGGCCCGCGGCCATTCCATCGAGTTCCGGATCAACGCCGAGGATGCCGGCCGCACCTTCATGCCCGCGCCGGGCACCCTGACCGCCTGGCACGCCCCGTCGGGCCCCGGGGTGCGGGTCGACGAGGGTTACCGGGCCGGCATGACGGTGCCCGGCCGCTTCGACTCCCTGGTGGCCAAGGTCATCGTCACCGGGGCCGACCGGGCCCAGGCGCTGGCCCGGTCGCGCCGCGCGCTGCGCGAGCTGGTGGTCGAGGGCATGCCGACCGTGCTGCCGTTCCACCGGGCCGTGCTGGACGACCCCGCCTTCGTGGCCGCCGACGGCCGGTTCGGTGTGCACACCCGCTGGATCGAGACCGAGTTCGCCACCGAGATCCCCCCGTACGCCGGGGCGACCGAGGCGGGAGCGGAGCCGGCCGGGAAGACCACGCTCGTGGTCGAGGGCAACGGCAAGCGCCTGGAGGTCGTGGTTCCCGCCGGCCTGGGCGCCGGCAACGGCGCGGCGGCGCCCGCCCGACCGGTCCGACCCGCCCGCCGGGGTGGCGGTGCGGGTGCGGCCAAGGCCCCCGCGGGGGACGCGCTGACGTCCCCGATGCAGGGCACGATCGTCAAGGTCGCGGTGACCGCCGGGGGCCGGGGGGAGGTCGGCGGCCGAGGGGGGGGGGTGGGGGGGATGAAGAAGGGGCCG
>CAXTVE010000175.1:0-6933 GCA_964247485.1 uncultured Propionibacteriaceae bacterium | reverse complement strand
CACCGGGCGGCCGTCCGTCGCCCGACGGTGTCGGCGCGGGGGTGGGCGTCGAACGCCCGCCCGGTGCGGGCGACGACGTCGGATCGGTCGGACCAGGGCGACCGGTGGGGGCGGCCACGCCCGCGGTGTAGCCGGCCAGCGCGGCCCCGGCGTACCCGGTCACGGCGAGCCCCGCCCCGGCGAGGCCCAGCAGAACGGTCCGGCGGTTGATCGGCGACACGTGTCCTCCTCCGACGCCCCGAGCCGGTCCATCGTAAGGGCGATCCTGGGCCGGTCGTCCCCGGCGCAGCGCTCGCGCGACGGCGATGCGGCCCGTCACTGCGCACGTATCGCCCACGCCACACGACTGACGTGGGCGAGATGTGCACCGTTTGCCCGTGCGGCGGTCGCCGACACACCCGTCGCCCGCCCTCTAAGGTCCAAGGGTGAGACCGCCCGTCGACCAGGAGGTGCTGGACCAGGCGCGATCGGACGCGGAGGCGGCCCTGACCGCGGCGGAGGTGTCCGTCGTCGAGGTCCACGACGCAGCCCAGGGCGCCGAGCTGGTCTCGGTCCTCGATCGGATCTGGGGCGCCGGCACGGGCTGGGCGGGGGTCGACGTCGGGATGGCGGTGGCGCTGGCCCCCAGCGGGAACTACGTGACCGTGGCCCGCCAGGGTGGTCGTGCCGTGGCCGGCGGCCTCGGCTTCTGCGGCCCGCCCCGCTCAGCGCTGCTGCACTCCCACATCGTCGGGGTGCTTGCCGACCGGGTCGGGCTCGGACTGGGCCGCGCCCTGAAGCTCCACCAACGCGCCTGGTGCCTGGAGAGAGAGGTCACGACCATGAGCTGGACCTACGACCCCCTGATCGCCCGCAACGCCTGGTTCAACCTCGGCCGGCTCGGGGCGCGGGTGGTCTCCTACGTCCCGAACCTGTACGGCGCGATGAACGACGCGGTCAACGCCGGCCACCCGTCCGACCGGCTGGTCGTGCACTGGGATCTCCATGCTCCCCTGCCGCGCGCGGACGGACCCGGACCCGACCGGCCGGGGGAGGTCCGCCGGGTCGAGGTCCCACCCGACATCGAGTCGATGCGCGCCGCGGACCCCGACCGGGCCCGGCAGTGGCGGCTCCGCGTCCGCGGTGAGCTGCAGCCCCTGCTGGACGCGGGCTGGCAGGTCGTCGGCTTCGACCGTCCCGGCGCGTACGTGCTGGCGGAGGGGTCGACGCTGTGAAGCTCCAGTCCCTGCGCTTCCACGAGATCGCGCTGCCGCTGGTCCGCCCGTTCACCACCTCGTTCGCCACCCAGACCGAGCGGCGGGCCCTGCTCCTCGAGGGCCGCTTCGACACCGAGCGGGGTGACGTCACGGGGTGGGGCGAGTGCGTCGCGATGGAGAGCCCGCTGTACTCCTCGGAGTACCTGCACGGTTGTGCCGACGTGATCGAGCGGTGGTTGGCGCCGGCCCTGTTCGGTGTCGACGACCTGACCGCGGAGACCGTCGGCCACCACCTGCGGCCCGTCGTGGGTCACCCGATGGCCAAGGCCGCGGTCGAGATGGTCGTGCTGGACGCCCAGCTCCGCAGCGAGTAGAAGTCCTTCGCCCGCTATCTGGGCGCGGTCCGGACGGCCGTGCCGGCCGGGGTCTCCGTGGGCATCCAGGACTCGATCCCGGAGCTCGTGGCGACCGTGCAGGGCTACCTCGACGAGGGCTACGCCCGGATCAAGCTCAAGATCAAACCCGGTCACGACCTGGAACCCGTCGCCGCGGTCCGCAGCGAGTTCAAGGACGAGCTGCCGTTCCAGGTCGACGCCAACGCCGCGTACACGCTGGCCGACGCGACCCGACTCCGGAAGCTCGACGCGTTCGGCCTCCTCCTGGTCGAGCAGCCCCTCGGCGAGTCCGACCTGCGCCAGCACGCCGAGCTGGCCCGGACCATGACGACTCCGATCTGCCTGGACGAGTCGATCACCTCCGCCGAGGTCGCCGCGGACGCCATCACCCGGGGGGCGGCCGCGGTGATCAACATCAAGCCCGGTCGCGTGGGCGGCTACCTCGAGGCCCGCCGGATCCACGACCTCGCCGTGGCCCTCGGGGTCCCGGTCTGGTGCGGCGGCATGCTCGAGACCGGCATCGGTCGCGCCGCCAACGCCGCCCTCGCGGCCCTGCCCGGCTTCACCTTGCCGGGAGACGTCTCGGGCTCCAACCGCTTCTACCGGGAGGACATCACCGAGGAGATCGTGATGCGGGACGGAGAGGTGGCCGTACCCACCGGCCCCGGCTTCGGCGTCACCGTGGCCCCCGCGCCGCGCCCCCCCGGCCCGGGGGGCCCGGGGGGGGGGCGCGGGCCCGGCCCCCCCCCCCCCCCGGTGTGGGGCGGCCCCCCCCGGGCCCGGGTTGGGGCGCCCCCGCCGCCGGGGCGGGGCGCCCCCGCTCGGGGGTCGACAGTCGGGTGATCAGCGGCCCGGACTCCCCCGCCGCGCCGTGAGGTAGCGCCGCTCAGCCGAGTTGCTGACCAGCTCCAGAGCCCGCCCGTACGCCGCGTCGGCTCCCGCGGCGTCCCCGGTCCGGCGGAGCAGCTCGGCCCGGGTCGCGTGCAGCGGGCCGTACCGCTCCAGGGCGGCCAGCCCGGGGAGCGCATCGACGGCGGCCAGCCCGGCGGCGGGTCCGTCCCGCTCGGCCAGGGCGACGGCCCGGTTCAGCCCGACCACGGGCGTCGGCTCCACGGCGTACAGCTGGTCGTAGAGGGCCACGATCTGGCCCCAGTCGGTCAGCTCGGCGCGGGCGGCGTCGGTGTGCACGGCGCTGACCGCCGCCAGCAGCTGGTAGCGGCCCGGCCGCCCCCGACGCAGGCAGGCGCGGACGAGCGCGTGCCCCTCGGCGATCATCGCCCGGTCCCACCGCGTACGGTCCTGCTCGGCCAGGGTGACCAGCCGGTCGTCGACCACCCGCGCCGTACGCCGGGCCTCGGTGAGCAGCAGCAGCGCGAGCAGGCCCACTGCCTCCGCCTCGTCGGGCATCAGCTCGACCACCAGGCGGGCGAGCCGGACCGCCTCGCCGGTGAGCTCGGGTCGAGTGGCCGCTCGATCACCCTCCGCGCCGCCCGGGAGGTAGCCCTCGTTGTAGATCAGGTACAGGGTGGCCAGCACCCCGCGCACCCGGCCCGGCAGCTCGGCGTCGCGCGGCACCCGGTAGGGGATGCGGGCCGCGGCGATCTTCCGGCGGGTCCGGGTCAGCCGCTTGGCCATGGCCGCCTCCTCGACCAGGAACGCGGCCGCGACCTCGGCCGTGGTCAGACCGCCCAGCGCCTTGAGGGTGAGGGCGACCTGGGCGGCGGGGTCGAGCGCCGGGTGGCAGCAGGTGAAGATCATCCGCAGCCGGTCGTCGACGAGGGCCATGGCGTCGGGCGGTTCGGGGTCGTCCGACCCCGCGTACGCGGTGAGCATCGAGGCCTGCGCGTGCTTGGTGTCGCGGACGGACTCGCGCCGGAGCCGGTCGATCGCCTTGCGCCGGGCCGTGGTGACCAGCCAGCCGCCCGGGTTGGGCGGCAGGCCGGACGCCGGCCACGCCTGCAGGGCCACGACGTACGCCTCCTGGGCCGCGTCCTCGGCGAGCTCCAGGCTGCCGAGGTGGCGAGTCAGGGTGGCCACGACCCGGCCGTGCTCGGCGCGGAAGACGGCACCGAGCCCGGCTGGGTCGAGGGGCGTACGCGGCTCCGGCACGGTGCCTAGGCGTCGGGCTCGTCGGCGAACGGGCGGACCTCGACCGGACCCATGCAGGCGTCCGAGCCCCGACGGGCCCAGTCGAGCGCCTCGTCCAGGTCGGCGGCCGTGATCACCCAGAAGCCGCCCATCTGCTCCTTGGTCTCGGCGAACGGGCCGTCGGTGAGCACGGGGTCGTCGGTCCCCCGGCCGGTGACTACGGTCGCGGTCGAGGCCGGGTGCAGGCCGCCGGCGAAGACCCAGTGGCCCGCTGCGGTGAGCTCTTCGTTGAAGGCGTTCACCTGGGCGAACGCACGCTCCAGCTCGGCCGGGCCGGGCTCGGGGTAGTCGCCCTCGTGCCAGACGGAGAGCAGGTACTGAGGCATGTCGGTGGTTCCTTTCCTGGGGGTGGTGCGGGTCAGAGGGTAGAGGTTTCCTGGCCGGCCACGACGGCGTAGTCGCCGCGGCGGAGGTCCCCGGAGGGGGTCAGGGTGAGGAGGAGCAGCCCGCCCCGGGTCGCCCGGCTCCCGGTGAGGGTGAACGAGCTGGACGCCGAACCGGTCTCGAACAGCCGCTTGCCCTGCCCGATGACCACGGGGAAGACGATCAGGCGGTACTCGTCGACCAAGCCGGCGTCGTGCAGGGTGTGCACCAGCCCGCAGCTGCCGTGGACCTGCAGCTCGCGACCGGGCTCCTGCTTGAGCGCGGCGACCCGGGCGACCACGTCGTCGCCGATGACGGTGGTGCCGGCCCAGTCCGGGTCGGTCAGCCTGCTCGAGACGACGTACTTGGGCGACGTGTTGAGCACGACCGCCACCGCGTTGTCCGGGTCGGTGACCTGCGGCCAGTAGCCGTTGAACAGCCCGTACGTCGTGCCGCCGAGCAGGAACGCGTCGGCCTGAGCGAACCAGCCGTCGACGGTGTCGCCGAAGCCTTCGTCGTCGGTGTAGGGGACGGCCCAGCCGCCGGAGGTGAACCCGCCGCTGGTGTCCTCCTCGGGGCCGCCGGGGCCCTGCATCACCCCGTCCAGGCTGACGAAGGTGTGGACGGTGAGCTTCATCGGTGATCTCCTCCTAGGCTGAGCCCGCCTCGTGCGGCCTCTCACCCTGGCTACGAACAGACTCCGGCCCGCAGGACACCGCGCGCCAAGAAAGTTCGGGAACGTCGCAGGCGTGACTGACCACGATCGAGGAAGGCAGGACCTGCCCATGGACGTTCCGGCGCCGACGGCGGTCACCGTCCGGATGGCCCTCCGCGCGCTGGGGTTCGTGATCGGCTACGTCCTCGCGGCTGTCGGGGTGGTGTTGGGACTGAACGCCCTCCGCCTGGTGCGGGTGCAGAGCACCGCCGCCCTGGCGTGGATCCTGGGGCTGGTGACGCTGGCCGCCGTCGTCGCCGTCTACCTGCACCTGGTCCGGGCGAACGGGTTGACGCCGGCCCAGCTCGGCTTCGCCCGGCCCCGCTGGCGGCTCCTGCACCTGCTCTGGCAGATCCCGGCGATGATCGTCGCGGGCGCGGCCGTCTCGGCCCTGGTGCTGACCAGGCTGATGGGCCGCACGCCGCAGGACGCGGCCCGTTCGCAGGGTCTGACGGCTGACCTGCCGTCGCTGGCGCCCGGTCTGGTCGCCCTCGTCTTCGTCATCGCGGCCGTGGTCACGCCGTTGTGGGAGGAGGTGCTGTTCCGCGGGGCGCTGCTGACCGGTCTGGCCCGGAGGTTCAACCCGTTCGGGGCGGTGGTCCTGTCGGCAGCGGTGTTCGCGGCCGTGCACGTCTCACCGCTGGTGCTGGCGTACGTCTTCGTCCTCGGGCTCGGCCTCGGCTGGATCCGTTGGTTCCATCACAACCTCTGGGCCTCGGTGATCGCGCACGCCGTCAACAACGCCCTGTCGCTGTCGGTGGTGCTGCTCGCCGTCTGACCACAGCCACCGCGCCTCACCGGCCCCGGGCGGTCGTCACGGCGCGGCGTCAGCCACGGCGTAGTGCAGCACGACGGTGCCCGAGTCCTGCCAGCTGCGGACGTCCAGCAGCCTCAGGTCGGTCTCGGGCACCCCGTCGAAGGCGCGGTGGTCGCCGGCGACGATCTTCGGACCGATCAGCAGGTACAGCTCGTCGACGAGTCCGTGGGCGAGCAGGTCGGTCCACAGCGTCCGGCTGCCGAAGACGAGCACGTCCCCGGCGTCGTCCTGTTCGCGGAGCCGGCTCACGGCGGCGTGGGCGTCGGCCCGGCGCACGACGGTGGTCCGCTCGCCCCACAGCGGAACGTCGTCCCGGGTGAGGCTGTCGGACACCACGGTGATCGCGACGTCGTCGGCGTAGCGGCTGGCGATGTAGCGGTCGTCCGGCGAGGCATCGGGGTTGTCGACCTGCTGAGGCCAGTACTGCAGCATGCCCTGGTAGGTCGTGCCGCCGAACAGGAAGCGGCCGGCCTCGCGGACCCGCTCGACGTTGTGCGCGCTGAACGCCTGGTCCATCGGCATCGCCATGACATCCCCGTCACGACCCTCGGTGTACCCGTCGATGCTGATCATGCTGCTGACGACGATCTTGCTCATCGAACGGTCTCCTCTGCGCTGAACGGACCGGAGAAGACCCTCTGCCGAGACCCATCGGTCCTTGTTGAGCCAGCCCCCCGGCCCCACAGTCTGGTCAGCCGGCGTCGAGCTTGGCAAGGAGCGTCGGCCGAGGCCGAGAGGTACCCGGCCCGCTCCGCTCTGAGGTGCTCGCGGTCTAGAGCCGGGTCGCCGTCCGGACGAGGCCAGCGACGGCGGCGGACCGGCTCTGCGGCGGCCAGGCGATCACCGTGGTGACCCGGGGCGCGTCCGCCACCGGCACGACCGCGAGGGCGCCGCCCAGCTGGGCCCGCACCGAGTCCGGCAGGATCGCGCAGGTGCGGCCGAGGGCGATCAGCTGCAGCAGCTGAGCATGGTCCCGCACCTCGGGGCCGGGGCCGTCGCCGTAGGTGCCGTCGGGGCCGGGCCAGCGCGGCAGCGGCAGACCGGGGAGTGCGCTGACCTCGGCCGTCGCCACGGAGGGCCGTCCGGTGAGGGGATGCCCGGCCGGCAGGACCACGACCTGTCCCTCGGTGCTGAGCTCCTCGGTGTCGAACCCCGCCGTCGCGTCGAACGGCCGGTGCAGCAGCGCCACGTCGGCCCGCCCGTCGCGCAGCAGCCGCTCCTGCTCGCCCGGCCCGCAGAGCAGCACCTCGACCGCGACCGAGCCCGGCTTCAGGTGCGCGTAAAAGGCGAACCGGCCGT
>CAXTVE010000174.1:0-6965 GCA_964247485.1 uncultured Propionibacteriaceae bacterium | reverse complement strand
GCTGGGGGGTCGGCTGCGGCGGCACCGGCCGGGAGACCGACGAGGGCGCGGGGTCGGTCCGCCCCGGCTCGGGCCGGTCCAGGGAGCAGCCCGCCAGGGTCACCACCGCGACGAGCACCGCCCCACCGCCGCGGCGGACGAGGCGGCGGACGAGCACTGCGCCAGTCTGCCCGTCGGGCGAAACTCAGTCCGCCAGGCGCTCGGCGGAGGCGAGGAACGGCCGCGCCACGCGGTCCGGGGCGCCGACCACATCGAGCACGTAGAGACCGGTGGACACCCGCTCCAGAAAGCCCCACTCCCAGATCCGCTGCGCGTCCACCCCGCTGCGTTCGGCCAGGACCGCGCAGTAGCCCTCGGCGACCGACCGGGCGTCCGGACCCAGCAGCCGACCGGACCAGTCCCGCAGGGCGACCCCGAGGTCGTACGCGCGGTCGGCCAGAAAGCCGTCCGGGTCAACGAACACGAAGCCCGTCTCGGCGCCGGGGCGCGCCGTCGGCACGGCGAGCAGGTTGCCGGGGTGCGGGTCTCCGTGCACCACGACCAGCTCCCGGCCGGCCTCGGCCGCCCGCCGCTCGGCGTAGGCCAGCGCCTGGTCGACGACCCGCACCGGACAGGGCCGGTCCAGCCGGTCCCACGCCTGCTGGATCAGCCGGGCCAGGCTGCTCGCCTTGTCGTCGACGACCGGCCCCGAGCCGGTCGGAGGCCGCACCGGCCCGGCGGGCAGCACCTGCGGGTCCTGCCAGGCCAGCGCCAGCGTGTCGGCCAACACCCGCAGCTGGTCGGGCACCGTCCGGCCCTGCCCGCTCAGCGCCGGGCCGAGCTCCTCCAGCAGCACCGCGCGCCGCCCCGGGTCGGCGCGCAGCAGCCGCACATAGCCCCGGCCTTCCGCCCGCGCCAGGGTGGCGACCTGCTCGGGCCAGCCCTCGGCGGTCACCGCCACCTTGACGACCGCCCGCCCGCCGTCGGTGGTCCGGACGCAGGCCACGAACGACGCGCTGCCCCCCGGTAGACCACGCTCGACGGTCAGCGACCAGTCCCGCTCCAGACCGGTGAGCAGCCCCGGCAGGGCGGCCGTCCAGGCTGCACCCTCGGCCCCGAGCGCGGCCAGCCGGTGCCGGGTGAGCGGCTGCAGCCGGGGCCGGTCAGCCGACGAGCCGGTCATGGATGTGGCTGGGGAACCTCACCGTAAAGCGGGTGTCGCCGATCATCGCGCGGACCTCGGCGATCCGGTCATCGAGCTCACGCCGCCGCGGGGCGGGCACCGGCTCGAAGTAGTGGGTGTGGATCTGCCCATCCCGGGTCTGCGCCCAGGCGCCGACGATCCGGCCGTCCACCCACAGGGTCGGCCCACCGTTGCCGGTGCTGTCGAAGGACTCCCGGGCGGCGGCGGGCAGGTACCAGGCCCGCTGCTTCCAGCCCATGGTGGTCGGGTCGAGGCCGGGCAGCACCGCGACCCAGGGCTCGACGGGCGCCGCCGCTTCGTCGTCGACGGCGACCCAGCCCGGCCCGTCGCTGAGTGTGACCTCGACCGCTCGGGCGTCGGCCAGCGCCTGTCGGGTGGTGCGCACGGTCCAGCCCATCCACCACTGCAGGTCGGCGGCGGTGCCCGGGCCGAAACGGCGCAGCCAGTGGTCGGCGAGCTCCCGGGCCGCCGTCCGCGGTTCGGCCCCGCCCAGGCCCCCCGGCAGCCAGTCCTCGGCGGCGGCGTACGCGTAGGCCCCGTTGACCCAGCTGCTCGGCCGCGCCCGCAGGATCGTGCCGGTGAAGCCGAGGAGCGTGAGAACGCGGGTGTGCGCGCTCTGGCTACCCGCGTACGGCTTGCCGGGGTTGAGCACCAGCGGGTGCCGGAGGTCCGGCACCCGCTGCCCGATGGCGCGGGCGGTGCTGGGCCCGTGCTGGCGCAGGTCGGCGAGCACACGGCGTTCGGCCTTGGCCAGCCATGCCTCGGGGTCGGCGACCCCGTTCGCCGCAAGCATCGCCGCGGTCCGCTTCCGCTCCGGCTCGACCAGGGCCACCGTGGCGGTGGCGTGCATCCGGCGGACGGCCGGCGGGGTGGCGACCCACAGCGTGCGCCGCATCGCGTGGTGCCGGATCAGCGTCCGGTCGACGTACAGGGCCTGCTCGACGGCCGCGACCGACGGCTGTGCCATCCGCACCATCGCGGAGAGGAAGACGGTGGCCGGATCGGTGGAGTGCAACGCGACCAGGTCGTCGGCGATCGCCGCGAGGTCGTCGCTACGGGTCCGGCTCAGCAGCCGGTGCCGGAAGGCCAGCCGCGCCCGTCGCTCGTCGTCGTCAATGTGCAGCGCCACGGGGGACGACCCCCTCGAGATCCCGGCAGGATCTAGAGCGCTGGATCAAGGAGGTCGGCCGAGCTCGACGCCGTCCGCTGCCGCCGCTTCGGGGTCACCCGGAAGCCCAGGTAGCGCCCGGTCAGCATCCGCACCTGGGCGTCGATCGCCGGCACGCTCAGGAACACCGGCACCACGACGGGGAGCAGCAGCCACTCGGCCACCATCCCGAACCAGGCAGCGGGCCGCCGGTGCGCCGGCCGCGCCGGGAGCAGGGACAGCGCGACCACCATGAACAGGCCCAGGCCCACCGGCCCGAGCAGGGCGGTGAACCAGAGGACGTCCCCGGCCAGCTGCACGCCGGGAGCGGTCGCGTTGGGCGTCAGCCAGGCCAGGAACGGCCTGCTGACCAGCAGGATCAGCGGCACGGTGGCCCACAGGTGGAACTGCAGCAGGCTGCGACCGGCCCGGTGGAGCCGGAGCCCCAGCGGCATGTCGGAGCGGCGGACCCCCTGCTCGACGAGGTAGGGGAAGTCGTCGACGCCCCAGGTCCAGCGGCGGATCTGCCGGTACTGGCTGATCATGGTGGCGAACAGGGTGCGGCTCTGGACCGCGTCCAGCGAGACCGAGACGTGCAGCGGCACCGTCCGCGACTCACCGCCGGAGCGGTAGAACAGCCGCCAGTGCTGGCGCGAGTCGTCGGGAATGACGTTGGTGGCCCAGAAGTCGACCTCGAGCAGCGCGGGCAGCCCGATGGCGTGGGAGGAGAACAGCTGCATCCGGTGGGGCTTGGTCGAGTCGACCAGGGTCCACATGCTCGCGAAGTAGCCGACCAGGCGCGAGACCGCCGGCACCTCCCACACGTTGTTGTGGAACAGCAGCACCGGCTGGTAGCCGTTGACGCCGCGGCCCGGGTCGGTGAGGTAGGTGTAGCTCAGCACCGAGAAATAGTGCCGACTGACCTGGGTGTCGCTGTCCAGGGCCGACACCACGACCTGCGAGTCACGGATGCCGCGACGGCGCAGCTCGGTGACGGCGACCCGGGCACCCCAGGTGATGTTGGCGCCCTTGACCCGGGTCTCCCCCGGTCGGCCGTCGGGGTGCCGGGTGGTCAGCAGCATGCCGAACCGGTCGCGGTAGGGCGCGCAGAGCTCATCGATCTCGGCGTCGGTCCAGCGCAGCGCCCGGGCCTCGAACGACAGGCAGATCATCAGCCGCTCGCCCGGGTAGTCGGCGGCCATCAGCGCCTCGAAGGTGCCGCGCAGGATCTCCGGGCCCTCGTTGGCGACCGGGATCACCACGAGGTGGTGGAGCTCGGCCGGGACCGGGACGTCGGAACCGCTGTGCACCCAGGTGCGCAGCGCCGTCAGCTCGTGGGCCTCGTCGCGGGTCAACCGGGCACGGCCGGCCAGGTCGTGCAGCCGCGGGTACGGGTCGGTCAGCTGCCCCAGCCGGGCGGACCAGTCGATCCGCTCGTAACGGCGCAGGTTGCCGAGCTCGACGACCTGCCGGAGCCCCATCTCCAGACCGCGCAGCGCCCAGTACAGGACGTAGCCGGCACCCAGGACGTACAGCAGCGTCTGAGAGGTACGACTCAGCCCGAAGATGGCAATCACCACGGCGAGGAGCAGCAGGGCTGGGATGCTCTCGAGGACCCGACGCTGAAGCGGTACCGGTCCGATGGTGTTGCCGATGGTCAGTCCCCCGGCCGTGGCTCGCACCGACGAAACGATAGTGCACGTCGGACCGAACGACGCACTCAGATATCGGTGAGTCGGGGTCCGTCAGGGGAAGTCCAGGGTCGTGGCTGCGGCTCCCGCCCCGGGTGGGCGGTCAGGAACAGACGGCGCCCACGTTGGCCGAGCGGACCAGCCGGCTGTACTTGGCCAGCACGCCGCGGCGGACCGGCCTGGGCACCGGCACCCAGTCGGCCAACCGCCTGGCGAGCACCTCAGGCGCGACATCGAGCTCCAGCGTGCCGGAAGCGACGTCCAGCACGATCCGGTCCCCGTCCTCGACCACGGCGATCGGGCCCCCCTCGGTGGCCTCCGGCGCGATGTGACCGACACACAGACCGGTGGTGCCGCCCGAGAACCGGCCGTCGGTGATCAACATCACGTCCTTGCCCAGGCCGGCACCCTTGATGGCCGCGGTGATGGCCAGCATCTCGCGCATCCCCGGACCGCCCTTCGGGCCCTCGTAGCGGATGACCATCACGTCACCGGCCACCACGGTGCCGGTCTCCAACGCGTCCATCGCCGACCGCTCGCCGTCGAACACCCGGGCCGTGCCCGCCCACACCGACGCGTCGAAGCCGGCGCTCTTGACCACCGCGCCCTCCGGGGCCAGCGACCCGTGCAGGATGGTGATGCCGCCGGTCGGGTGGATCGGGTTGTCCAGGGCCCGCAGGATGACCCCGTCCACGTCCGGCGGCGCGATGTCGGCCAGGTTCTCCGCCATCGTCTTGCCGGTGACGGTCAAGCAGTCGCCGTTGAGCAGGCCGGCGTCCAGCAGGGCCTTCATCACCACGGGTACGCCGCCGACCCGGTCCACGTCGGTCATCACATAGCGCCCGAACGGCTTCAGGTCACCCAGGTGCGGCACCTTGCGGCCGACCCGGACGAAGTCGTCCAGGGTCAGCTCGACCTCGGCCTCGTTCGCGATGGCCAGCAGGTGCAGCACCGCGTTGGTCGAGCCGCCGAAGGCCATGGTCACCGCGATGGCGTTCTCGAACGCCTCCTTCGTCAGGATCTGCCGCGCGGTGATCCCCCGCCGCAGCAGCTCGACCACGGCCATTCCGCTACGGCGCGCATAGCCGTCACGGCGCCGGTCGACCGCCGGCGGGGCCGCCGACCCGGGCAGCGACATGCCGAGGGCCTCGGCGGCCGACGCCATGGTGTTGGCGGTGTACATCCCTCCGCAGGCGCCCTCGCCCGGGCAGATGGCGCGCTCGATCTCGGCCACCTGCTCCCGGGTGATCAGGCCGCGGGCGCAGGCCCCGACCGCCTCGAACGCGTCGATGATCGTCACGTCCCTGTCCCCCAACCGGCCCGGCATGGTCGAGCCGGCGTACAGGAACACCGACGCCAGGTCCAGCCGGGCGGCCGCCATCAGCATCCCCGGCAGCGACTTGTCGCAGCCGGCCAGCAGCACCGAGCCGTCCATCCGCTCGGCCGACATCACCGTCTCCACCGAGTCGGCGATGACCTCACGGCTGACCAGCGAGAAGTGCATGCCCTCGTGGCCCATCGAGATGCCGTCGGAGACCGAGATGGTGCCGAACTCCAGCGGGTAGCCGCCGGCGGCGTGCACCCCGTCCTTCACGGCCTTGGCCAGCCGGTCCAGGCTGAGGTTGCACGGCGTGATCTCGTTCCAGCTGGACGCGACCCCGACCTGGGGCTTGTCCCAGTCGTCGTCGCCCATGCCGACCGCCCGGAGCATGCCTCGGGATCCGGTCGCCTGGAGGCCGTCGGTGACCACGCGGGAGCGCGGCTTGGGGTCAACGGTGGTTTCGATGGCGGTCATGGCTACGGAATCTAACCCAGCCGGGCCAGCACCGTCGGAGACGTTCCCTCCGGGCCGTCCCCTCATAGGATGAGCGGGTGGCATCCGGGGGCCCGCGGCTGATCGACACGGACGTGCACCAGGCGCTGCCCGACCTCGACCGATATCTGCCCCGCCACTGGCGCGACCGCTGGTCAGCCGTCGGCTTGGGGGCGGGAACCGGGTACGTCAACCCGCGCGGGGTGCTCCGGCGCGACACCGTCCCCCCGGGGGGCGGCTGGCCGGCCAGCGACCCGGGGTTCGTGATCGAGGACCATCTGGACCGCTACGGCATCGCGTACGCCGTGCTGACCGGGCCGTTCGTGCTGCCCCTGGGCACCGACCCGGACTACCTGAACGCGGTCGCCGTGGCCGTCAACGACGCCACGCTCGAGGGCTGGCTGAGCACCAGCCCGCGGTTCCGCGGTTCGGTGCTGGTCAACTCCGACGACCCGGCGGCCGCGGTGCGCGAGATCGAGCGGCTGGGTGACCGCCCGGAGATGGTCCAGGTCCTGATGGCGACGACCACGCGGCAGCCCTGCGGCCAGCGGCGCTACCACCCGATCTACGAGGCCGCCGCCGCGTACGGGCTTCCGGTGGCGCTCCACCCGGGCGCCGAGGGGGCCGGGACGGCCGCCCCGCCGACGCCCGTCGGCTACCCGTCGCGCTACCTGGAGTGGCACACCCTGCTCCCGCTGACGGCGATGGCGCAGGTCACCAGCCTGGTCTGCGAGGGGGTCTTCGTCCGGTTCCCCACGCTGCGGGTCGTGGTCGTCGAGGGCGGTCTGGCCTGGCTGCCGCAGCTGATGTGGCGGCTGGACAAGAACTTCCTCGCCCTGCGCGACACCGTGCCGTGGCTGACCCGCCGGCCGTCGGAGTACATCCTCGACCACGTCCGCCTCACGACCCAGCCGGTCGAGGAACCCGGCGAGCCTCAGCACCTGGCCCAGGTGCTGGCCATGATGGACGCCGGGCGGACGGTGATGTTCTCCTCCGACTACCCGCACTGGGACAACGACAACCCCCGTCTGCTGTTCCGCCGGCTGGACGCCGCCCTGCGCGCCCGGATCATGGGCGGCACGGCCGCCGAGCTCTACGGGCTGACCGACCGGTGCGGCGGCTGCTCGGGGC
>CAXTVE010000173.1:6396-6966 GCA_964247485.1 uncultured Propionibacteriaceae bacterium | reverse complement strand
ACGTTCACGAACGGGTCCGCGACCACCGTCGCGCTGACCGACGTCTCGCTCACCGTCGGGCGCGGGGAGTTCGTTGCCATCGTCGGGCCGTCCGGCTCCGGCAAGTCGACCCTGATGAACATCGTCGGCTGCCTGGACCGGCCCACCACCGGCCGGGTGCGGGTGGCCGGCGACGACGTCGCCGAGCTCGGAGACAACGCGCTGACCGACCTGCGCGGCCGCTCGATCGGCTTCGTGTTCCAGCAGTTCCAGCTGCTGCCGTCGACCACGGCCCGGGACAACGTCGCGGCCCCGCTGCTCTACGCCGGCGTCCGCGCCCGCGAGGCCCGCCGGCGGGCGGCGGCCGTGCTGGAGCGCCTCGGGCTCGGCGAGCGGCTGGACCACGACCGCACCCAGCTGTCCGGTGGCCAGCAGCAGCGGGTCGCGATCGCCCGGGCCATCGTCACCGAGCCGGCGCTGGTGCTGGCCGACGAGCCGACCGGGGCCCTGGACACCCGCTCCGGCGCCCCCGGGGGGGGCCGGGTCGCCGAGCGGCCCCGCCCGGGGCGGCCCCGCGGGGGGGGGCCCCCC
>CAXTVE010000173.1:1548-6386 GCA_964247485.1 uncultured Propionibacteriaceae bacterium | reverse complement strand
CTCGAACCCAGAAAGAGAAATCCCTTGTCTGTCGACACCCGGCCCGGCGCCGCCGTGCTGGACCTGTTCGCCGAGCTGCACGCCGAGGGCCGGACCGTCGTGGTAATCACCCACGACCCGGGGGTGGCGGCCCGGGCCGAGCGCCAGGTGCACGTCCGCGACGGCCGGGTGGTCGAGGATCTCCGCGGGGGGGACGCTCCCCCCGAACCCCCGCAGGGCGCGCCGGAACCGTCGGAGGAGAAGCCACGCCTCCAGGCCGGGAGTGCGTCGTGAACGCCTGGGCGGTGACCCGGCTGGCCCTGTCCCGGATCGCCGCGGCCAAGACGCGCTCGCTGCTGACCATGCTCGGGGTGATCATCGGCGTCGCGTCGCTGGTCGCCCTGACCTCGGTGGCGTCCGGTGCGACCAGTGGGATCAACGACTCCTTCTCCAGCCTCGGGGCACGGCAGGTCACGGTCAGCGGCCAGGGCGGTCGCGCCCTCACCGAACGGGACGCCGAGGACCTGCGCACCCTCCTGGGCGTCGCCGACCTCGCCACCTCGTCCTCGAGCACCACCACCGTGGTGCATGACGGGATCGACCAGGAGGTGTCGGTGCTGGGCGTGTCGGGCCAGTACGCGGCGGTGCAGCAGCCCGAGGTCGCGTACGGGACCTTCCTGCCGGCGGCCGACCGCGGGCGCAGCCTGGTGCTCAACGCCCAGGCGGCCACCGATCTCGGCCTGACGGCGGCCGACGTGGGGGACGCCGTCCGGGTCGCCGGGCTGCCGTTCACGCTGGTCGGGGTGCTGGACGACGCGGACGGCTTCGGCAGCGGCGGCACCGCGTACGTGAGCCTGGAGGCGGCCCGCCGGATGTTCGCCCCCACGCCGTACGTCTCGACGATCACCCTGCTGGCCGCGACCGAGGACCAGGTGGACGCGGTGCAGGCGGCGGCCGACGCCCGGCTGCGCACCCGCTACGGGCTGGATCGCGACGACGATGCCCGCTTCACCCTGTCCAACCAGGGCTCGCTGCTCGGCACGATCGACACCGTCCGCTCCACCCTGTCGCTGCTGCTCGGCGGCATCGCCTCGATCAGCCTCGTGGTCGGCGGCATCGGGATCATGAACATCATGCTGGTCTCGGTGCGCGAACGGACCCGGGAGATCGGTGTCCGGCGGGCGATCGGGGCCCGGCGCGGCCAGATCCTCGGCCAGTTCGTGGTCGAGGCGGTGGTGCTGTCCACCGTCGGCGGAGTGATCGGGCTGGGGGTCGGGCTGGCCGTGTCGGCGCTGGTCGCCTCGGTCGGCGGCTGGGCGTTCGCCGTCTCGGCCACCACGGTGGGCTTGGCCCTGGCCTTCAGCGTGCTGGTCGGCGTCGTCTTCGGCGTCTGGCCCGCGCGGACCGCAGCCCGCCTGCAGCCCGTCGACGCCCTGAGGTTCGAGTAGCACGATCGGCAGGGAATCTGCACTCGATCGGTGTGTTCCCGGCCGGATACGGCCTCGGGCCACCGATCGGGTAAAGATGCCCTGGTGGCCACGCCGGAGTACATCCTCGACCTGCGTCGCGCTTACGGGCAGGGCCGGCTGCTGCTGCCCGGCGTGAGCGCAGTCGTCCTCCGGGACCGCGACGGGACCCGGCAGCTGCTGCTGGGCCGGCGCACCGACAACGGGCGGTGGGCGTTGCCGTCGGGGATCGTCGAGCCGGACGAGCAGCCGGCCGCCACGCTGGTCCGGGAGGTGGCCGAGGAGACCGGCGTCGACATCGAGGTCGAGCGGCTGGTCCTGCTGTCCACCGACCCTGAGATCACCTACGACAACGGCGACCGCTGCCAGTACATCTCGATGACCTTCCGCTGCCGCTACCGGTCCGGCGTGGCGACCGTGGCCGACGACGAGTCGACCGAGGTCGGCTGGTTCGCCCTCGACGAGGTGCCCGAGGGCCTCACCGACCGGGACCGGCACCGGATCGCCGTCGCCCTCGCCGACCGGGAGGCCTGCGTCTTCACGCCCTGAGCGGCCTAGGGTTCGCGGACGCCGGCGGTCACGAAGGGCGGCTTGACCACGGTGAACGGCTCGGCTCGGCCGCGGACGTCGACGCTGACCGCGTCGTCGAGAGCAACCCGGGCGGCGTCGACCATTGCGAGGGCGATGCCGGTCTTCAGGGACGGGGAGAACGTGCCCGAGGTGACCGCGCCCACCTCGCCACCCTCCGCATCGCGGACCACCATGCCCGGACGCGGGATGCCCCGGCGGGCGGCCCGCAGCCCCCGCAGCACCCGGGTCGGCCCAGCCTGCTTCTCCGCCCGCAGCGCCTCGTGCCCGAAGAACGTCTCCTTGGTCCAGCCCACCGCCCAGCCGAGCCGGGCCTGGACGGGGGTGATGGTCGGCGACAGCTCGTGGCCGTGCAGCGGGTAGCCCATCTCGGTGCGCAGGGTGTCGCGGGCGCCGAGCCCGGCCGGCTGCAGCCCGTACGGCGCCCCGGCCGCCAGCACCGCGTCCCACACCGCTGCGGCCGCGGCGGCGGGGACCACCAGCTCGTAGCCGCGCTCGCCGGTGTAGCCGGTCCGGCAGACGGTCAGCGGCGCGCCGGCGAGCTCGGCCGTCGCGAAGGACATGTAGTCGTGCCCCGTCGGCAGCCCGGCGGTGCTCAGCACCTCGTCGGAGTGGGGGCCCTGGACGGCGAGGATGGCGAGGTCGCGGTGCCGGTTGGTCACCGTCACCCCGGCCGGGGCCGCAGCGGCCAGGCGGGCGACCACCTCGGCGCAGTTGGCGGCGTTCGGGATGAGCAGCACCTCATCAGGCGAGCGGAGGTAGGCGATCAGGTCGTCGACGACCCCGCCGTCGTCGTTGCAGATCAAGGTGTACTGGGCCTGGCCCGGCCCGATCCGGCCCAGGTCGTTGGTCAGGCAGCGGTTGACGAAGGCGGCCGCGCCCGGCCCCGAGACCTCGGCCTTGCCGAGGTGGCTGACGTCGAAGATGCCGACGGCCTGCCGGACCCCGGCGTGCTCCGCGAGCACCCCCGCCCCGGCGTACTCCAGCGGCATCGACCAGCCACCGAACGCCGCGAACTTCGCCCCCAGCGCCGCGTGTCGCTCGTGCAGCGGTGAGCGGCTCAGCTCCTCGTCGGCCACCGGCCTCCCCTTCCCTCGGCTACGCGGGCGAACCTACCCCAGCCGGTCGGGCTCGCTACCCTGTTGGGCTCCGACTGTTTTCTCTCGTCAGGATGACCTGTGCCGATCCCATCCCTGCCCGCACTCGCACTCGCCCGCAGCCTGCCGCGCGGCGTCGATCTCGTGGTGGTCGGCCTGGCCGAGGCCGGGCTGCGGGAGGTTCCGGCCGCTGTCACGACCGCCTTCAGCAAGCGCTTCGGCACCACTCCGGCAGAGATGGCGGCCGCGCTGGGCGCGAAGCCGGGGGCGGACCACGTCATCACCCTGCCGGGGGCGGGCGACGGCCCACGGCTCGTGGTGGTGGGGCTGGATGCGGCGGAGCCGAACCCGGAGGACCTGCGGCGGGCGGCCGGCGCCGGCGTACGCCAGGCGGCGACGATGGCCGGGTCGGACCGGTTGTCCGTCGCCGTCGCCTTCGGCACGCGCGAGCCCGAGGAGGCCCAGGCCGTCGCCGAGGGGGCCCTGCTGGGCAGCTACCGCTACACCCCGATCAGCGGCAAGGCCGACGAGGACTCGGGCGGGGTCGGCTCCGTCACCGTGCTGCACGACGTACGCGGCAAGCTGGACGACATCGCCGGTGCGGCCGAGACGGTCGCCAAGGCCGTGGCCGTCGCGCGGGAGTGGGTCAACATCCCGGCGAACCTGCTCTACCCGGCGACGTTCGCCGACCAGGTGCGGGAGCTGGTCGGCCGCACCCGGGTGGGCATCGACGTGCTGGACGAGTCCGCGTTGGCCAAGGGCGGGTACGGCGGGTTGCTGGCCGTGGGCGGGGGGTCCTCCCGGCCGCCGCGGCTGGTCCGGTTGAACTACCGGCCCCGCGGCGCCACGGTGCACCTCGCGCTGGTCGGCAAGGGGATCACCTTCGACACCGGCGGGCTCAACCTCAAGCCGGCGGATGGCATGTACACCATGAAGTGCGACATGGCCGGCGCCGCCGCCGTGCTCGCCGCAACCTGGGCCATCGCCCAGCTCGGCCTGAAGGTCAACGTCACCGCATACGGGGCGCTGGCCGAGAACATGCCGTCGTCCACGGCGTACCGGCCCTCGGACGTGCTGACCATCTACGGCGGCACCACGGTGGAGAACGGCAACTCCGACGCCGAGGGCCGGCTGGTGATGGCCGACGCCCTCGCCCGCACCGCCGAGGACCAGCCGGACCTGGTCGTCGACGTGGCCACGTTGACCGGGGCCTGCCTGGTCGCGCTCGGCGAGCGGACGGCCGGGCTGATGACCAACGACGAGAGCACCACCGACCGGCTGCTGGACGCGGCGGAGGCGGCAGGCGAGTCCGTCTGGCCGCTGCCGATCCCCGCCGAGATCCGGCCCAAGCTGGACTCGAAGGTGGCCGATCTGCGCTCTGTCGGCGGCGATCGCTTCGGCGGCGCCCTGGTGGCGGCGGCCTTCCTGCGCGAGTTCGTGCCGGCGGACACCCCCTGGGCGCACCTGGACATCGCCGGTCCCGCGTTCCACGACAAGTCGCCTTACGGCTACGTCTCCCCCGGCGGCACCGGCTACGCCGTCCGCACCCTGGTCGCCCTGGCCCGCCTGCTCGCCGCCTGAAAGGACTCCCAGCGGCAGGTGCGAGCGCTGGCAAGGCGCGCCGCCGCGCGGAGGACGGTGAACGGAACACGCTTTCCGTTCCGTGAAGAGGACGACGCCGGCGGATCAGAGCGCCGAGCGCGAGCGC
>CAXTVE010000173.1:0-1448 GCA_964247485.1 uncultured Propionibacteriaceae bacterium | reverse complement strand
GGGGTGCCGTGCTGGCGGTGCCCCGGCGCCGAGCCATCCATCCCACCGACTCGACACCTCCGCCAGCACGGCTGGGTGTAAGACGCCACCCCCCAAGGGGCTTGCGGAACCCGTCAGGTAGTCCCGTCCATCGACGTATCACACACCCGGGATTCGGATCTTGCCGAGAATCGGATGGGTGGCATCCCAGTATCCGGAAGCCTCAGCGCAGGTCGGGGTGCTTCTTGTTGCGGCTGTTGTAGTCGCGCATCCGCTGCGGGTAGCCGACCACGGCCGCGTCGTAGCCGGGGATCTGCAGATGCTCGGCGAAGGCGTGCGCCCACTGCGGGGACGGCACCACCCGCCGGGTCCACTCGCCGTCGAACGCCACGAGCAGCAGGGTCGTCTCGGTGACCGCGGTCTTGGGCTCGACGAACGCCTCGACCCCCCGCCGGCTGGCCGCGAACTGCTGCAGGTGCGAGGTCACCGCGTCGTCCACCGAACGGGTCTGGACGGCATAGCGGCCGCCTTTGCGGACCTTGGTCGCCGCCCGCCGAAGCCAACCCATACCCCAAGTATGGCCGCTGCGACCCAATCACGGCGGATGTGCGCCTGACAGGATGGCGGCATGCCAGATGAGTTCGATCTGCTGGTCCTCGGTGCAGGCAGTGGGGGTTACGCGTGCGCGTTGCGGGCGGCGCAGCTGGGCCTCCGGGTCGGCCTGGTCGAGCGCGATCTCGTCGGCGGCACGTGCCTGCACCGCGGCTGCATCCCGACCAAGGCGCTGCTGCACGCGGCGGAGGTCGCCGACGCGGCCCGCGGTGGGGCGCAGTTCGGGGTGCACGCGACGGTCGACAAGGTCGACCTGGCCGGGGTGACCGCGTACGCCGAGAGCGTGGTGGGCCGCCTGCACAAGGGCCTGACCGGGCTGGTGGCCGCCCGCGGCATCGAGGTCATCGCCGGCGCCGGCCGACTGGTCCCCGGCGACGGGACGCCCGCCGTCGCCGTGGATGAGCAGACCTACACCGCCCCGTACGTCGTGCTCGCCACCGGCTCGTCGCCCCGCACCCTGCCCGGGCTGGCAGTGGACGGGGAGCACATCCTGACCAGCGACCATGCCTGGCGGCTCGACCGGCTGCCGGCCTCCGCGGTCGTGCTCGGCGGCGGGGTGATCGGCTGCGAGTTCGCGTCGGCCTGGCGCTCGTTCGGGGTGGAGGTGACGATCGTCGAGGCCCTCCCCCGGCTGCTCGCCGCCGAGGAGCCGGCCATCTCGACCGCCCTGGAGCGGGCCTTTCGGAAGCGTGGCATCACGTTGGCCACCGGGACGCCACTGGAGGCGGCGACCGGCGACCAGGCCATCGCCCGGACGATCGCCTGGCTGGAGGCGCGTGGGGCAGGGCGCGGCGTCACCCGTTATCGGCTGCGCGACTGGGGCATCTCGCGCCAGCGCTACTGGGGCTGCCCCATCC
>CAXTVE010000172.1:0-7036 GCA_964247485.1 uncultured Propionibacteriaceae bacterium | reverse complement strand
GCGGCCACGGTGACGGGCACGAGGCCCGAGCGTCACCGGCCCCGAACGCGGGACGGCGCCGGGCGGGGAGGGCCGGGCGCCGTCAGTACGGTGTCTGTCGGTCAGCGCCTGCGGAGGCGCTGCCGGGGGCTCTGTACCCGGTCCTGGGTGCCCTGCACGATGAGGACGTCGCACTGCGCCCCCCTGACCACGGCGGCCGGGACGGAGCCCAGCAGCTCGCCCTCGGCCGCGCCCGCGCCGCGGTTGCCCACCACGATCAGGTTGCGCGGGTTGCTGCCCGCGACCTTGAGCAGGGCCTCGGCCGGGTCGCCCGAGACGAGGCGGGTGTCCACCTCCTTGACCCGGTCGGACGTGAGGTGCTGGACCGTCGTCCGCAGGGCCTCCCGGGCGTTCTCCTGGCCGTAGAGCAGCTTGCGCCCGCCGACGGTGCCATCACCCGGGTCGTCGCCCGCGGCGTAGGCCGAGACGACGACCACGGGCGAGTCGGCCTCGGCCGCCACCGCGTGCGCCCGGTCGACCGCGTAGAGCGAGGACGGCGTGCCGTCCGACCCGACGATGACCTGGTGGTAGGTGGACAGCACCCGCGGGCCGAGCGGCATGATCTGGGAGTCCTCCTCCTCCTTCGGCGAGTTGACCCACAGCATCGCGGCGGCTGCGCAGCCGAGCAGCGCCCCGGCCAGCAGGATCGCCCTGGTCCCGTGGTTGTCCAGCAGGTTCTCGAAGATCCAGCCGAACGTGAGCGTCTGGATCAGCATCGGGACGACGATCATCATGTTGAGGATCCCCATGTAGACGCCGGTGCGCTCCCGGGGCACCATGCTCGCCACCATCAGGTACGGCACGCCGACCATGCTGGCCCAGCAGATACCGAGGCCGATCATCGGCACCAGGGTCAGGTATTGGTTGCTGATCTGCGACAAGGCGGCCAGGGATAGGCCGGCGAGTACCAGCGTGCCGGCGTGCACCTTCTTGCCGCCGAACCGGTGGCACAACGGCAGCAGGAACAGGGCGGAGATCATCGTGACGAAGTTGTAGCCACCGTTCATCAGGCCGCTCCAGCCGGCCGCCTCCTCGTACGCCGGTCCCTCCGGGCCCGAGTTCCAGACCGACTCGGCGACGCTGACGCTGACGAACTGCCAGTAGATGAACATCGCGTACCACTGGAACAAGAACGCCAGGCCGATCTTGTGCATGCCGATCGGCATCACCTTCACGGCCTCGGCGATCTCGGCAATCGTGGCGCGGGGACTCTTGGACGACGACTGGATGTGCGCCTGCTCTTCATCGGACGGCGGGATCTCCTTGGTCCGCAGCATGGCGAGGCCGACCGTGACGATGGCGCAGACCGCACCAAACCAGAAAACCACGAACACCCAGGTGGGCACGCCCGCCTCAGAGGACCCGGTGAGGAGCTTCTGGAAGACGAACAGCGACACGTTCGCCAGCACCGCCCCGGCACCTGTGAACATGCTCTGGATCAGGAAGCCCTTGGGTATCTGGGCCTTACGCAGCCGGTCGGAGATCAACGCCCGGTACGGCTCCATGGAGGTGTTGTTGCCGGCATCCACCAGCCAGAGGCAGATCACGGCCATCCACAGGGCAGTGACGAGCGGGAAGAGGAACAAGATGAGGATCATGACCACGGCGCCGCCGAGGATGTACGGCTTTCGCTTCCCCAACCTGGGATGCCAGGTCTTGTCGCTCATCGCGCCGATGAACGGTTGGATGAACAAGCCGGTGATCGGGCCGGCGATGTTGAGGATGGGCAGGCTGTGCGCCTCCGCCCCCAAGAACAAGAAGATGGGGTTCACCGCGCTCTGGGTGAGTCCGAAGCTGAACTGCACCCCGAAGAACCCGAGGTTCATCCAGGCGAGGTTGCCGTTCGTCATCAGCGGCCGACGCACATCCTCCTCGTCGGCGGCGGTGGTTTGTGGGTGGTCCTCGGTGATGGCCATGACTCTCCCCTATTTACGTGTGCGCTATGTCACAGTAGGCCGACCCTATCGGCCAAGCTCCGAGCGCAGCAAGGTTGCGGACGCGCGACGAGTCTCCTGGGGTTGATTCGTGACCGCGGGTCCGACCATGCCCGGGTGCCGCGGGGGATCGGGTATCGTGCCAGCCGCAGCAGCCAGGATCGCCGGAGGGGGGCATGCGGCGTGAAATACAACGAGGGCGCCCAGCTCGACCCCTCCCAGATGAGGGGCGGCGGGGGCGGTGGTCGCCGGCCTGGTGGCCTCGCCATCGGCGGCGGAGCCGGCGGTCTGCTGCTGGTCATCCTGGCGCTGGTCTTCGGGCTCGACCCGGGTGACCTGGCCGGCGGCCAGTCGGCCGGTCCGCAGCCGAGCAGGGTCGCGACCCCGTTCGCCCAGTGCACCGCGGGCTCGGACATCCGCCGGGACCGGGACTGCCGGTACGTCGCCTTCACCAACTCGATCCAGGACTACTGGAGCGGTGAGCTGCGGGACTACGACGTGATCCAGGTCAACTCCTTCTCCGACCGGGTGGACACCGCCTGCGGGAGCGCGAGCTCCGCCGTCGGGCCGTTCTACTGCCCGGCCGACACCACCGTCTACCTCGACCTGACCTTCTTCGGCCAGCTGACCGGCCAGCTCGGGGCGCAGGGCGGGGACGCCGCCGAGGCGTACGTGCTGGCCCACGAGTTCGGCCACCACGTGCAGAACCTCACCGGGGTGATGCGCCAGGTGCAGGGCGGCGGGCAGGACGCCGGGCCGAAGTCGCCCGGGGTGCGGCTGGAGCTGCAGGCGGACTGCTACGCCGGGGCGTGGTTCAAGCACGCGACCTCGGACCCGGACAGCCCGATCAGTGAGGTCAGCACCGATGACCTGAACCGGGCGGCCGACGCGGCCGAGGCGGTCGGTGACGACCGCATCCAGAAGAGGACCCAGGGTGAGGTGACGCCGGAGACGTGGACGCACGGATCGGCGGAGCAGCGGAAGACGTGGCTGGGCCGCGGCTTCCGCACCGGCGACCCCAACGCCTGCGACACCTTCGCGGCCGACGCCCTCTGACATCTCGGCGTGACCGAGGTGCGACGGGCCGACGAGTCCGACGCCGTGGCCGTGGCGGGCTGCCAGACGACCTGCTGGCGGGAGGCGTACGGGGGGCTGGTGCCCGACGACTACCTCCGGTCCGCCGCGGTCGAGCGGCGCCGGCTGGCCCGCTGGCGGGAGCGGCTCGCGGGAGGCCGGGACGTCTGGCTCGCCGATGCGCACGGTGAGGTCGTCGGCGTGGCCAGCACCCTGGCTGACGACGTTCCGCCGGCCACGCTGACCTCGCTCTACGTGCGGGCGACCCACCACGGCACCGGCCTAGCGGCTCGGCTGCTGACCGCTGCCATCGGGTCCGGGCCGGCGTCGCTGTGGGTGTTCTCGGCCAACCGGCGCGCGCAGCGCTTCTACGCCCGGCACGGCTTCGTTCCCGACGGCACCGAGCAGCTCGACCCGGACACCGGCGTACCCGAGATCCGGATGGTCCGCCGGTGAACCGGTGCGGGCCGGGTCAGCCGACGTTGCAGGTGACGCCGGTGGCGTGGATCGGGCAGTAGCCGCGCGGGTTCTTGTCGAGGTACTGCTGGTGGTAGTCCTCGGCGTAGTAGAAGTCCGGCGCCGACGTGATCTCGGTGGTGATCCGGCCGTAGCCGGCGCGGTTGAACTCGGTCTGGAACTCGTCGCGGACCCGCTCGGCCGCGGCCAGCTGCTGGTCGCTGGTGGCGTAGATCGCCGAGCGGTACTGGGTGCCGACGTCGTTGCCCTGCCGCATGCCCTGGGTCGGGTCGTGGTTCTCGAAGAAGACCTTCAGCAGGGCCTCGTAGCTGACCTTGGCCGGGTCATAGGCGACCTTCACGATCTCGGTGTGGCCGGTCCGCGTGCTGCAGACCTCCTCGTACGTCGGGTTCGGCGTGTAGCCCCCGGCGTACCCGACGGCGGTGTTCGTCACGCCCGGTGTCTGCCAGAACAGCCTCTCCGCGCCCCAGAAGCAGCCGAGGGCGAAGTAGGCGACCTCGGAGCCCTCCGGAACCTTCTGCACGGGGATGCCGAAGATGTCGTGGAAGGTCGGGTCGACCAGGACCGAGGAGCCGCGGCCGCGCAGGGCCTGGTCCGGCTCGACCAGGGTGGACTTGGTGCGGGAGAAGAACATGAGCTCAGTCTGCCTTTCCGATCGGCCCGGCTGGCCGGTCAGCAGACATAACAGCGGCGGACCGCCGACTGTTCCGTGTCGCGGCGGCGCTTACGCTGGCGGTCGTGACCGAAACCCAGGGCTTCTCGACTCGGGCCATCCATGCCGGGCTGGACCCGGACCCCACCACCGGCGCGGTGGTCCCTCCGATCTACGCCACGTCGACCTTCAAACAGGACGGGGTCGGCGGCGTACGCGGCGGCTACGAGTACGCGCGCTCGGCCAACCCCACGCGGACCGCGCTCGAGGAGTGCCTGGCCGCCCTGGAGGGTGGGCGGCACGCCTTCGCCTTCGCCAGCGGGTTGGCCGGCGAGGACACCCTGCTGCGCACGATCGCTCGGCCCGGCAGCCACTTCGTGGTGCCCCACGACGCGTACGGCGGCACCTACCGGCTGTTCGCGAAGGTGCATGCCCAGTGGGGGGTGGACTTCGAGCCCACCCCGTTGGCCGACCTGCGGGCGGTGGAGGCGGCGATCGTCCCGGGCACGACCACCGCGGTCTGGGTCGAGACCCCGACCAACCCGCTGCTGGCCATCGCCGACATCGCCGCCATCGCCGACCTGGCCCACGCCGCCGGGGCGCTGCTGATCGTGGACAACACCTTCGCCAGTCCCTACCTGCAGCAGCCGCTGGCCCTGGGTGCGGATGTCGTCGTGCACTCGACCACCAAGTACTGCGGCGGGCACTCCGATGTGGTCGGCGGCGCGCTGGTCGTCGTCGACGACGACCTGGCCGAGCGGCTGCGCTTCTTCCAGAACGCGATCGGCGGCGTCGCCGGTCCCTTCGACGCCTGGCTCGTGCTGCGCGGCCTGCGCACCCTGTCGGTGCGGATGGACCGGCACTGCGACAACGCCGAGCAGGTGGCGGCGTTCCTGTCCGAGCACCCTCAGGTGGCCCAGGTCCACTACCCGGGCCTGCCCAGCCATCCCGGCCACGACCTGGCCAAGCGGCAGATGAGCCGTTTCGGCGGCATGGTCAGCTTCCGGGTGCGCGGCGGCGAGGCGGCCGCGCTCGAGGTGTGCAACCGGACCGAGGTGATCACTCTGGCCGAGTCGCTCGGCGGCGTGGAGTCGCTGATCGAGCACCCCGGTCGGATGACCCACGCGTCGGTGGCCGGGACCCAGCTGGAGGTGCCCGCCGACCTGGTCCGGCTGAGCGTCGGTATCGAGGACGTCCGTGACCTGATCGGTGATCTGGATCGGGCCCTGGGGTGAGTGAGGACGCCGAGCCCAGCCAGGCCGAGCGCGAGCAGGTCCGGGCTGAGCTCGGCCGGCTGGAGCGCCTGGCCCGGGGCCTGCGGCTCGACGAGGTGCGGGACGGCACCTGGTTCTCCCGGCTGCTCGGCCATTCCCTCGACAGCTATGTCACCAGGGTCGATGCCGACTACCTCACGCGGAAGTACCCGGGCCTTCCGGCGGATGCCGTGGTGCAGGCCAGGATCGACCTGGCCGCCCGCTTCGCGAGCGTCGAGGGCGGCCTGAGCGCCGGGGCGTACACGGGGCTGGTGGCGGCGACGCTCGGCAGCGGCGGCAGCGCCTCACCGCTGACCCTGCCCGGGGCGGGGGCGAGCTTCGTCGTCGACCTGCTCTACGTCTCCCAGCTCCAGCTCCGGCTCGCCTACGACATCGCGGTGCTCTACCGCGTCCCGCTCGACCTCCAGGATCCGGAGGACCTGTGGAAGCTCATCCGGGTGGCCTTCGTGATCAAGGGCGGCGAGGCGACCCGGGGCCTGGTCGGCAAAGGGGTGCCGGCGCTGGTCCGCCCCGTGCTGAAGCGGGTCTACAGCCGGGGCACCCTGGCTGCGGCGAGGAGCCTCCCGGTCATCGGCAAGTACCTGCTGCAGCGCAACGTGGTGAAGTTCGCCATCCCGGCCGTGGGGGTGCCGCTGTCCGCAGCCGTCAACTACTGGTCGACCAGGTCGGCGGGAGCCCACGCCCGATCGGTGTTCCGGCGGGAGGCCGCGATCGTGGAGGCCGCCCGGCGGATGACCGAGGGGACGGCCCACCCCGCCGAGCTGCTCTGGGTGCTCTGGATGGTGATCAAGGCCGACGGGCTGGTGCACGAGAACGAGCGCCTGCTGCTGAGGAACGTCGCCGGGCTGCTGCGCGATCCGGAGAGCGAGCTGGTGGCCCTGACCGAACTGGAGGCCACGGTCAACCTGCAGCGGGACAAGGTGTGGGCCCTGCTCGAGGCCGCCGACGGCGACCTTGGCCCGCTCTTCGACGCCGGTGCGGTGGCCGCGGCCGTCGACGGCAAGGTCAACGTGAACGAGGTGGCCGTGCTGCGGCGGCTCGCCGCCTACGGGGGACGGGTCCTGGACGAGGCCGACCTGCGCGCCCGGGCCACGGCCTACGCGCGGGGGACCGAGCCGGACGCCGGCTAACGCACGGCCCAGTCGATGGGATCGCCGCCGGCCTCGACCAACAGGTCGTTGGCCCGGCTGAAGGGGCGGGAGCCGAAGAACCCGGATCGCGCCGACAGCGGCGAGGGGTGCGCGCTGGCGAGGTAGGGGACCGGGCCGAGCATCGGCACCAGGGACTGGGCGTCGCGGCCCCACAGGATCGCCACCAGCGGTCCGCCGCGGGCGGCCAGCACCTCGATCGCCCGCGCGGTGACCTGCTCCCAGCCGCGGCCCCGGTGCGAGCCGGAGCGCCCCGGCTGGACGGTGAGCACCCGGTTCAGCAGCAGCACCCCCTGGTCGAACCACCCCGTCAGATCGCCGTGCGCGGCCCGCGGGAGGCCGAGGTCGGTGTGCAGCTCGGCGTAGATGTTGTCCAGCGAGCGGGGGATCGGGCGGACGTCGGGGGCCACCGAGAAGGACAGCCCGCCCGGGCACCCG
>CAXTVE010000171.1:6167-7038 GCA_964247485.1 uncultured Propionibacteriaceae bacterium | reverse complement strand
GAGCCGGCCGCCGAGCCCTCGCTGACCGTCGCCGAGGTGGACGCCGCCTTCGCCGCCATGGCCGAGCTCAACGGACCGGGGTCGAGCACCGCCCGGGCCGACGCGGTCCGAGACCTGTTCGCCCGGGCCACCGCCGAGGAGCAGCAGCTCCTGTTCGGCCTGGTATCGGGCGAGCTCCGCCAGGGCGCCATGGAGGCGGCCGTCCAGGACGGCCTCGCCGTCGCGTACGCGGTGCCGCTCCCCGCCGTACGCCGGGCCGCGATGCTGCTCTCGTCGACGACCGCGGCCGCCGCGGTGCTGCTCGACGGGGGCCTGCCGGCCCTGGCGGCCGCGGGCCTGCAGGGCGGCACCGGGGTCCCGCCCATGCGGGCGGCCTGCGCGCCCGCCCCCGCCGCGGCGCTGGCCAAGACCGGGCTGCCGGTGCTGGTCGACCACAAGCTCGACGGCGTTCGGGTCCAGGTGCATCGCGACGATGACACCGTCCGCATCTTCACCCGCAGCCTCGACGACATCACCGCCCGGCTGCCGGGGGTCACGGAGGTCGTCCGGGCGCTGCCGGCCCGCCGGCTGGTGCTGGACGGGGAGGTGCTCGCGCTCGGCGCCGACGGGCGGCCCGAGGTTTTCCAGGTGGTCGCCTCCCGGACCATGAGCGAGGTCGATCCGGCCCCCGGCAACCCGCTGCGGGTCTTCTTCTTCGACCTGCTGCACGTCGACGGCCACGATCTGCTGGACACCCCGCTGTCCGAGCGGCTGGCGGTGATGGGCGAGGTGCTGCCCGCGGACCTGACCGTGCCCCGGCAGGTCTGCGCGACGGGCGAGGAGGTCGGGGGCCGCGGGAGGCGCCCGCGAGCGGCCGGGTGCACGGGGGGGG
>CAXTVE010000171.1:0-6157 GCA_964247485.1 uncultured Propionibacteriaceae bacterium | reverse complement strand
CGGCGACCGCTTCTCCGCCGCGGTCGCCGCTGGATACGAGGGCGTGGTGGTCAAAAACCTCGCCGCCCCGTACGCCGCGGGCCGGCGAGACTCCTCGTGGGTCAAGCTCAAGCCGCGGCACACCTTCGACCTCGTGGTCATCGCCGCGGAATGGGGGCACGGCCGGCGGCAGGGCTGGTTGTCCAACCTGCACCTGGCCGCGCCTGACCCGGAGACCGGCGCGCTGGTCATGCTGGGCAAGACCTTCAAGGGGCTGACCGACGAGCTGCTGACCTGGCAGACGGCGCACTTCCTCGAGCTGGAGGTTCGGCGCGACGCATACACGGTCCACCTGGAGCCGACCACCGTGGTCGAGATCGCCTGCGACGGCCTGCAGATCTCCAGCCGCTACCCGGGTGGAGTCGCCCTCCGCTTCGCCCGGGTGCTCCGCTACCGGACCGACAAGACCGCGGCCGAGGCCGACACCATCACCACCGTCAAGGCGCTCAGCCCGATCCTGCCCGCGCCGGAGTAGCGTTCGCCGGCACAGCGGCCCGCCGAGGGTCCGGGGATGACGGGACCGGCACGTCACCGCTTCGGTGACCGGGTAGGACTTGTGCGTGCTGACCCGACCCTGGCGCCCCGGCCGTGACCCGCGCGCCGTCCGTCACGGCGCGCCCGGCGGCGCGTTCCGCCCGAGCGACGGACAGGCGGCCCCGACGGTTGCCGTGCTCGGTGGGGGCATCGCGGGGATCGCGGCCGCCGTCGGCCTGGCCGAGCGCGGCGTCCAGGTCACCCTCGTCGAGCGGGAGGCCCAGCTGGGGGGCCGGGTGCGCTCCTGGCCCCTCGAGGCGAGCGGGACCGATGCCGTGGACGAGCCGCGCACGATGAGCCGGGGCTTCCACGCCTTCTTCCGGCAGCCCTACAACCTGCGGGCCCTGCGCCGCCGGGGCGCCCCGGCGCTGGACGGGCTCACCCCGGTGGGGGACTACCCGCTGGTCGACGCCCACGGCCATCGCGACTCGTTCGCCCGGATCCCGCGGACTCCGCCCCTGAACATGATGGCCTTCGTCGCCCGGAGCCCGACCTTCCGGCTCGCCGACCTGGCCGCGGTCGACCCCGACGCGGCCTGGGAGCTGTTCGACGTCGACTTCCCGGGGACGTTCTCGGCGTACGACGGGGAGAGCGCCGCGGAGTTCCTGGACCGGCTGCGCTTCCCCGACGCCGCCCGGCACCTGGCGTTGGAGGTGTTCTCCCGGAGCTTCTTCGCCCGCCCCGAGGAGTTCGCGGCCGGGGAGCTGGTGGGGATGTTCCACAGCTACTTCCTCGGCTCACGCGAGGGGCTGCTGTTCGACGTTCCCGTCGACGACTACGACACCGTGTTCTGGGCGCCGCTGCGCCGCTACCTGGAGCAGCTGGGGGCGCAGGTGCACACCTCGACCTCGGTGCACCGCCTGGACCTCGGGCCCCGGTCGGTGCAGATCTCCCTCGGGGGCGACCGGCTGACGACCGACGCGGTCGTGCTGGCCACCGACCCGCGTACGACGAGGGAGCTGGTCGCCACCGCGACCGGCCTGGACGACGACGACTGGCAGGGCCGGATCGCCGAGACGCGGAACGCCCCCCGGTTCGTCGTGGGCCGGCTCTGGCTGGACCGCCGGGTCGCAGCCGACCGGACGGCGTTCCTCGGCACCAGCGGCTTCGGCCCGCTGGACAACGTGACCGTCCTCGAGCGCTTCGAGGCCGGGGCCCGGCGCTGGTCCGACGCCCACGACGCCTCGGTGGTCGAGGTGCACGCGTACGCCCTGCCGCCGGGGGAGGACGAGCCGGTCCGGCGGACCCTGGTCGCCGAGCTCGCCCGGGTGTACCCCGAGACCCAGGACGCCCGCATCGTGGCCGAGGAGTGGCTCGTGTCCGACGACTGCCCCCTGGCCGGCACCGGCCCGTGGGCCCGCCGTCCGGAGGTGTCGACACCCGACGCGCGTCTGGTGCTGGCCGGTGACGGGGTCCGCTGCGACTACCCGGTCGCGCTGATGGAGCGCGCCGCGACCACCGGGTTCCTGGCGGCCAACCGGCTGCTGGCGGACGCGGGCCTGGCCGGCCACGACCTCTGGACGGTGCCCACCGACGGCCACCGGTCTGTGCTGCACCGGGCCCGGCGGTTGGGCGCCGCCCTCAGACCGGCAGCGGCGCCGAGCTCCGGTCGCCGATGATCCGCTTGTAGGCGAGCTCGGCGGAGATCAGGCAGATCGGCACGCCGATCCCCGGGTTGGTCCCGGCCCCGACGAAGTAGAGGTTGGGCACCTTCCGGCTGACGTTGTTCGGCCGGAAGGCGGTCTGGCCCATGGTGTGGGCCAGACCGAGCGCCGAGCCGCCGAAGGCGTGGTAGTCCGCGACGAAGTCGTGCGAGGTGTAGGTGCGCTCGACGACGATGCGCTGCTCGAGGTCGGGGATGGCGAAGTCGGCCGCCACCAGGGCCAGCGTCCGCCGCCGGTAGTCGGCGATGTCGGCCGGGGTCATCGCCAGACCGGGGGCCACCGGCACCAGCACGAAGATGTTCTCGTGGTCCGCCGGCGCGGTACCGGGGTCCGTGCGGCTCGGCGCGCAGACGTAGTAGGACGGGTCGTCCGGCCACTGCGGGGTGTCGAAGATCTGGGCGAAGCCCCGGCGCCAGTCCTGCCCGAAGGCGAGGTTGTGGTGGATCAGCCCCGGCAGCCGCCCCCGTACGCCCAGGTAGAGGATGAACGCGCTCGGGGCGAGCGTCCGCCGGGACCAGTAGCGGGTGGAGTGATCCCGGGCCGGCCGGGGCAGCAGGTCGGTCTCGGTGTGGTGCAGGTCGGCGTTCGACACCACCAGGTCCGCGCGGAGCACCTCCCCGCTCTCCAGCCGGACGCCGCTCGCCCGGCCGCCCTCGACCAGGATCTCGGCCACCGGGGCCCCCGTCCGGTGCTGTACGCCGTGCTTCGCGCCGATCGCCGCCAGGGCCCGGACGACCGAGTAGATGCCGCCCCGGGGGTAGAACACGCCGAGGTTGAAGTCGATGTGGCTCATGATGTTGTACAGCGCCGGGGTCGTGTACGGCGAGGAGCCCAGGAAGACCAGCTGGTACTCCATGATCTTCTGCACGGTGTCGGTGGAGAACCAGCGGCTCACGTAGCGGTGCATGTTCTCGAACACGTGCAGCTCGCGGCCCTGCCGCGCGGTCTTCCGGTTCACGAAGCCGGCCAGCCCGTCCCGGTTGCGATACATGAAGCTCTCGATCGCGATCCCGTACTGCGTCTCGGCCCGGGCCACGTAGTCCCGCAGGGCTGCGCCGGCCCCAGGCTCCAGCCGCTCGAAGGTCTCCGCGTCCCGGTCGAGGTCGGAGGTCATGTCGACGGTGAGATCGGTGCCGCGGAAGGCGATCCGGTAGGACGGGTCGAGCCGGGTCAGGTCCAGGTGGTCGGCGACCCGTTCGCCCAGCAACGCGAAGAAGTGCTCGAAGACGTCCGGCATCAGGTACCAGGACGGGCCCATGTCGAAACTGAACCCGTCGGCCTCGAAGTAGTTGGCCCGGCCCCCCAGCAGGTCGTTCTTCTCCAGCAGGGTGACGGTGTGGCCGCGCCGACCCAGCAGGGCGGCGACGGCCAGACCCCCGATCCCGCCACCGACGACGATCGCGGTACTCATCAGTCGCGACGGTAGTCGCGCCCCACAACCGCGGCGACACCCAGCCCGACCAGGGCGGGCAGCCACTGGCCGGTCCAGGCGTTGACCGAGCTCCAGAAGACGACCACGAGCCAGAGATTGCGGGCCAGGATTCCGGGTAACGGCCGGGGTAGGTGACGACATAAGAGCACGCCGATGCATCCCGTCACGATCCAACCCAGGAAGTTCATGAGTGGAACCCCGTAGTACACGCCGGGCGCATCCCAGGACCAGAACCCGAGTCGGACCGCGGCCGGGTCGAGCACCAGGTCGACCGCGACGAGCAGCACCGACGCCTGCCATCCCCGCCGGGTCACCGCGATGCACCCCAGGATCAGCGGCGTCCAGGCCAGCAGCACCGTGGGCGGCACCAGACCGAACACCGGCGGCCCGAGCACCTCGCTGTAGCCGAACCGCCCGTACGGGACCCCGGTGGCGACCGCGATCGACTCCACCACGAAGGCGTACACCCCCAGACCGACCAGCAGCAGGAGCCCGCGTCGCCGGCCCAGCCAGGCGAGGGCACCCGCGATGACCGGTGCGGAGAAGAGCAGGATGGCCAGGGCCGAGACCCACCAGACCTCCGGGCGCAAGGGAGCCCGGGACAACCCGAGGCCCGCGGCGACCATCAACGCCGCCAACGGCCAGCGAAACCGCAGCAGCAGCGCATCCACCCGACCAGTGTCGTCGGTGCTGCTCGACCTGCTGCGGGTGTCCCGGCCGCGCTTCTGGATGTACCTGCTCGGTCCGTTCATGGTGGCCCTCGCCGCCACCTCGCTTCGGCCGCCGGTCGAGGTGTGGCTGGTCGGCCTCTACCTCACCCTGCCGGCCAACCTGCTGATCTACGGGGTGAACGACCTCTACGACGCCGAGACCGACCGGCTCAACCCCAAGAAGCGGAACTACGAACACCTGCTTCGACCGTCGGACCGGCCCGGGCTGGTCCGGGCCATCCTGGCCCTGAACCTGCCGTTCCTGGTCCTGGTGCCGTTCCTGCCGAGCGCCTGGCCGTGGCTGCTGGTCTTCGTCCTCACCGGCGTCGGCTACTCGATGCCCCCGCTGCGGGCCAAGAGCCGCCCCATCCTCGACAGCGTGTTCAACCTGCTCTACGTCGCGCCCGGCTTCGCCGTCTACGCGACGCTGAGTGGCCAGCAGCCACCATTCCCCGTGGTGGTGGCGGCCCTGCTGTGGTGCATGGCCATGCACGCCTACTCGGCTGTCCCCGACATCGCCGCCGACGGGACCGCCGGCGTCCCGACCGTCGCCACGCTGCTCGGCGCCCGCCGCACGCTGACGGGCTGCGGGGTGGCGTACGCGGCGGCGGCGCTGCTCGCCTTCGGCTACGTCGGGTGGTTCGCGCTGGTCGGCGGCCTGGTCTACCTGGCCATGATCACGCTGTCCCTGCGCACCGATCGCCCGGCCACGCTCTTTCTGCTCTACCGCTGCTTCCCGTTCCTCAACACCGCGGTCGGCGCCGCCCTGTTCTGCGTGATCGGCATCCAGCGCGCGACCTGGCCGTTCGACTTCTGAAAGAGGACCAGCCCGTCAGGCCAGCGCGTTCAGCCTGATCTCGACCTCGCGCAGGGTCCCGCCGAAGTGCCGCAGCACGTCCAGCCGCGGGTCCGGCGTGGGCAGTACCCGGCCGACGAACAGCGGCTGCAGCGGGGCCAGCCGGGGATCGCTGAGCACGGCCTCGACCCCGGCCCGGTCGCCGCCGCCGGCCACCGCCACCAGCTGGGCCGCAACCGGCCCGAGCACCGTGTACGCGGCATCGGCCGCCCCGGCGTACGCGCGCTCGGCCTGGTCCGCCCGGCGCCGGGCGAAGCGCTGCTGCGACCAGCCGCCGGCCTTGGTCTTGCCCTGGACGTAGGAGCGGCCCACCTTCGACGACCGCAGCTCGGACCCGACGAAGACCCCGACGGCGAAGCCGCCGCGGCGGACCAGCAGAGCGCCGAGCCGGCGGTCCTGTCCCGCATGATCGACGAAGGCGGTGAGCCGGTCGGACGGCGCGTCCGGCAGCGGCGGGAAGGGCACGGTCATCGCGGCCACGGCGCCGTCGGGCGCGGTCAGGGTGAGCGTGTGCGCATCGGCGTCGACGGCCGGGTCTCCGTGCCGGGCGGCGAACCGCTCGACCCAGCCGGGCAGCCGCTCGGGGGAGACCCGTACGACACGGTCACCGGTCAACGACGGACCCCTGGAAAAGGACGAACCCGCGAGCTGTCGACGCGGACCAAGCACAACACGGCTTGGTCGGCGAAGGCCGGGAGGACTGCTCCGGCACTCGCGGGTTCGGGTAGTGGCTTTGGATTAGCCGGCCGCAAGCGACCAGCGGTCGGCGGCTAGCGAGCCACCACCTCACATGTCCCAAAGTCATGCATTCTTCGGACCACCTCCTCTCCGTGTACGACCAAAGGTAGGTCGCCACCCGGCCCTGGTCAACGGTGTTTTGGATCACGCCTGCTCCCGCGGGTCGGGGCGCGCGCGGCGGGGG
>CAXTVE010000170.1:0-7049 GCA_964247485.1 uncultured Propionibacteriaceae bacterium | reverse complement strand
GGCTGACGCCGGCACGTCGGCGGCGGGGAAGGCGGTCTGCTCCACGACCACCGGACGGCGCACGTCGACCCCGTCCGTCAGCGGCACGGCCGTCACGGGACGCAGCTTCGCCGGCTCGGGCGGCAGGATCCTCTCCAGGTCCGGCGGCAGCGCGTTGGGACTGACCGGCACCGGACCGGCCGCGCTCGGCCGGCGCGAGGCCTCCAGCGCGGGCCGGACGCTCGATCGGGCCATCTGCTCGGCACCGGCCCAGCCGATCGCCCGGGCCGGCGCCGCGTACGCGTCGACCGTCCCCGCCCGCGGTGGCGGCAGGGCCGGCATCGAGGGCTCGACCTGGTGGACCCGGTGCACGCTGGGCCGGTCCGGCCAGGAGTCGTCGACCCCCGCGTCGTCGTAGGTCGCCCCGGCGGCGTCGCGCCGGCGACCGATGCGGTTGCCGAGGACGGTGCCGCGTGCGGTGCCGCCGACCCGGCTCAGCAGCCCGCCGAGGTAGGCCCGGTTGGGGTCCAGCCCGGCCATCGACTTGAACGACTGGATCGGCTTGGTGATCATGATGGCGATCACGGTGGCGACGATGGCGAACAGCAGCCGCCACCCCATGCTCACCGGTGCCGTCTGGATCGCGCCGAGGACGAGTGTCATCACCCCGGCGGCGATGATGAACTTGACGGTGTTGACGATCGCCGCGGTGAACAGGTCCCACATCCGCTGCAGCACCGCGAACTGCACGATGCCCACCACGGTGCCGACCATGGCCGCGATCACCAGCGCGATCATGATCAGCCGGGCCAGGATGGTGATCAGCGCGGCCAGGGCGACGAAGAAGCCCATGATGGCGACCCAGACCGCACCGAGGATGGTGCCGGCGGTCCGGGTGTCGGCCTTGCCGGTCAGCGAGGCGTACGCGGCGGGGTCGGACTTCTCGACCTCGTCGGCGATGGTCTTGAACTCCGTCGCCTTGGCCCTGTCGATCACCTCCTGCTGCCCCGGGTCGGCCTTGATGGCCTCGACCTCGGACCAGCTGTAGGTCGTCGCCGCCATCAGCCGGGGACCGTACTCGGTGGCCGTCGCCGAGTCGGCCGAGCCGAAGTTGCCGACCAGCCAGGTCTTGTAGAGCGACTCGCGGGTGATCAGGTCCGAGGCCCGCGGGTTGAAGCCGGCCTGCGCCGCCGAGGCCACCGTCTTGGCGCCGGTGTCCATGAACTCGGTCGCACGGACCGGGAACACCAGCGCGACCACGGCCAGGGCGACGCAGACCACCACCACCATGAGCCGGCGGAAGGTCTCGGAGTAGGAGGCCCGGACGGCGCTGAAGCCGATGACGATGCTGACGATGAGCAGGGCCAACGGGAGCCAGACGGTGAGGATCCGCTCGTTGAGGGTGCCGGCGATCGAGGCCACCACCGGCTCGAAGATGTCGAAGTTGGCCGAGCGGGACATGTTCTCCACCGACTCGACCGTCGAGCCCATCGTCGCCACGCCGGCCATCGCGATGTTGGCCAGGTTGGTGGAGGCGACGGCGTTGGGGTCGCGGATGAAGTCCGAGCCGCAGCCGAGGTCGTAGTTGGTGTAGCGCCAGGCCCAGCCGTAGACCGAGCTGATCGGCACCGCCGGGTCGGTGAACGGGTTCGGCGTCGTCTTCGGGATCGTCGCCGGGTCCGGCTTGTCCATCACCAGCCCTGCGACCTGGTAGTCCGGCCGGACCGGAGCCGGCACCTGCTCGCAGATCGAGTCGAACGGGTCCGCCGCCGCCGGCACGACCGGAACCAGCAGGATCGTCAGCACCAGCCCGAGCAGTACGCCAAGCCGGCGGGCCGCACCGACCCGCCCGGCGTGTGCACCCTGGGCGCGCGAGTGAGCAGACATCACGCCGCCTCTTCCGCCAGCGGGATGAGCGGGATGGAGGTGAACAGCTCGGGATCGAGGAACGGGGTGGGCTGCGCATCGGCCGGCCCAGGCAGCCGGGAGCGCCCGGGCGTGGTGTTGAGCGCCTCCCGCAGACCGGGGTGCCAGTCGATGTCGATCCGGATCTTGCCGATCCGACCCAGCGGGTCGAGGAACACGAACTCACCGGTGTCCAGCGCCTCCGCCGGCAGCTGCTGGTCGGAGTGCACGTCCGTACGCCGCTTCGGGCTGAGCGCCTGGATCACCGGCGCGTACGCCCGAGGGCACTGCAGCAGGTCGCACGCCTTCTCCGCCACGCTCTGCTTGGTCAGCCGGCCGACGAAGGCGGCACCCTGCAGGGCGTCGATCCGGCCCACGGTGAGCGCGTCGTCGGGGTGCTGCGACGCGGCGCCGACGGCGGTGTCCCACTTGCGGCTGTCTCGCGACAGCCGGACCATCAGCGCCCGCCCCGACCCCCAGGTGGCCATCTGGTGGTTCTCGTCCAGGAACACGTTCTTGCGCTGGTTGCGGTTGCGGCCGTAGATGAACTTCGAGGTGAAGAACGCGGCCAGGTGCAGCAGCGGCTGGGTGTAGCGCTCGGTCGAGCCCCACAGCTCCCGGTCCAGGCCCTCGGGCGGCGGCTCCAGCCCGGGCATGGTCACCACGACCAGGGTCTTGTCCACCGACTGCTCGGTCGGGATGGGGTCGGTGTGGTCGGGCATCACCAGCTCGCCGAGCGGGAACTCGGCGGCGGCCTCGAGCTCGGCGACGATGTGCTCCGTGCCGCCCAGCTTCGCCAGCTCCTCGACCACCCAGCGCGGGTTGGTCTGCACGTCGGCCAGCCCCTCCTCCAGGACCCGCGTCCGGGTGTTACGGATGGCCGACCGGAGCTTGACGTCGGTCCCCACCTCGCGCAGCAGCCCGAGCGGAAGCCACATCCGGAGCACGTCGAAGACCAGCTGCTGCCGCTCGGCGATGGCGATCCGCTTGGCCCGACCGAAGTCCAATTCAGCGAAGCGCCCGGCCTCGTCGAGGTACGCGCCGGGCTGGGGCTCCGGGATCAGCTGGTAGGGCGACAGCGTGCCCGGGTCCGATGCGGTCAGGTCGAGCACCCGGGAGTAGGGCTTCAGCTCCGGCAGCGAGCACAGCTTGGCCAGCGGGCCAGACGGGTCGAGGATGATCGTCGGTTCGCCGCGCCGGGCGGCGTTGTAGGCGAGCGCCCCGATCAGCACCGACTTGCCACCCCCCGGCTCGGCGGTGATGGTGAACAGGCCCGGCTGCTGCAGCGTCTCCGGTCCGTAGTGCGGGTCGAACCGGACCGCGCGCCGGGCCGAGCCGATCCCGTACGCGAGGTAGGGCCCGGTCGGCGTGCCCACCTCGGCGTCCACGTGCGGCATCGCCGAGGCGAGGTACTTCGCCGGCAGCCGCCGCTGGTAGCCGACGTTGGACCAGGGCTCCCCGGGCACGAACTCGCGCAGCAGCTGGGCCTGCCCGCGCGGGTGGGCCAGCTCGAAGTTCATCCGCTCGCCGTAGGAGTCGACGAGCGCGCGGGCCTGCTCGAGGCACTCGGCCTCGGTCGCGGCGTACGTGGCGAGCCGGATCGGGCCGAGGAAGCGGACCGCCGTACGGGTGTCGCCCTCGGTCACCTCGTCCAGGTTGAGCGTCGCGCCCTCGATCGCCCGCTCGACCGCGGGCGGTGGGATCAGGTTGTGCTCGGCGTAGTGGGACGAGATGCCCGCGGCCCGGTTCTGCTCGAACTCGATCGCCGCGGTCAGGTCCTTCGGGTCGAGCATCGCCCCGGACATCGACCACTCGACCGGGAAGCCGAGCTTGTCCGAGGCCAGCATCCAGGGGTCACGGCCGGACTCCGGCCAGGTGATGTCGGGCAGCGGACCGAGTGACAGCACCGCGACGTGACGCTCCACCGTCTTGCCGTTGTGCTCGGCCAGCACCCGGACGGTGGAGGAGGACAGTGGGTTGTAGAACCACTCGCGGCGGGTGAAGAAGCCCGAGATCTCATCCGGTTCCCAGCGGCCGCCCGCGGCGCCGGCGTGCATCGGGGCCGGCACCCCCATGGACAACGACCGGTGCATCAGGAAGGCCATGTCCCGCGGGCCGACCGGGCGGCCGTTGAAGCCGGAGCCCTTCACGATGTTGGTGACCCGGAGGATCTCCTCGATCACCGCAACGGTCTCCGGCAGCGGGTGCTCCACGCCGCGGATCAGCTCCTCGGTGACCCGGCGGCTCGGGTTCGGCCCGATCCAGACCGAGAGCGTGACCATCTTGGTGTCCAGGCCGGTCTGCTGCAGCCGGCGCTGGCCGTACTCCAGGTAGGCGTCCCACGAGGGTGCGCCCGTCACGTCGGCCAGCGGGTTGGGGGTGTCCTCGTCGAGGGTTCGGGCGAACTCGTAGGAGGGGTAGGGCCGCGGGGTCGAGCGCAGCTTGATCGAGCGGCCCTTGAGGCTGGCCCAGCGGAAGGTGGCCTGGTCCCACAGCAGCGTGCGGTCGGAGTCGGACCGGAAGTCCCACTGCTGGCCGCCGAGCACGTAGGTGGCGAACATCCCACCCCGGGTGAACGACAGCGGCCCGGCGATCCGGAACGTCGACGGGGCGAACGTCACCCGCCGCGGCTTGGCGAAGCGCCGCACCAGCCCGGCCGGGCCGGCCTGCACCGCGGTACGGACCCGTCCGGACGGGTCGGACTGCACCGCCGGCTTCTTGGCGCCGGGCTGGGGCCGGTCCTTCTGCTGCTTCGCCATCTGCTGGTCCTAGGCCTGGCCGGGACGGATGGAGAGGTACGGGTTGTCCGCGCGGCTGTGGCCGACGTCGAGCGGGGACTGGTCGGGGGTGTCCCAGCCCATGGCCCGGCGTACCGGCGCGGACAGGTAACCGATCGGCGGCACGGCGAACGACACCTCGATCGGCCGGAGCTCCTCCTTGGTGGCGAAGGCGCGGCTGAACTCGCCGCGAACCAGCCGCCGCTGGTAGCGCAGCGGCTCGTCGTAGCTGACGTACTTCATCAGGGCGACCGCCGCCCAGACCCCCGCGGCGCCGCCCCAGAGCACCCCGATGCCCAGGGTCCAGACCAGGCCGGCACCGGTCAGCCAGACCAGCACGCCGCCGATGGCCGCGCCGACCGGGATCGCCACCAGGGTGACGAGCCACTGGACGTAGGTCCACTGGAACGGCAGCGTGCTGCCGGCCGGGCCGAGCCAGACGGCGCGCAGCTTGCGCGGGCCGTCGTCCGTGCGCAGGCGGGGCATCTCAGCTCACGAGGAGAGGTTGAAGCCGAGGGCGGTCAGGATGCGCTCGCCGAACACCGCAAAGACGATCGCCCCGGCGCCGATGGCCCCGATCACGATCGCCACCACGGTGTTGAAGCCGACGCGGGCGGTCTCGGAGTACTGGGCACTGTTCGCCCGGCCGCCCAGCCGGATGGCGACCACGATGATCACCAGACCGAGCACCGAGAGCAACAGCTTCTCCACGACGCCGGGGTTCCAAAGCTCCATGTCAGTCCTCTCGTCCGTGGGGGGTTGGCGCGTGCTGGGCGGCCGCCGGTTGGGGCCGCCGGTAGATCGGCAGCTCTTCCCGCGCAGGCGTACGCGGTTCGGGCGGGTCCGAAGTCGCCGAGCCTAATCGAACATGAGTTCGATCGTCCACTTCGGTCCTCGGCCGGGGCGACTCGGGCGCGGCCGCGACCGCCGTCGCGAGGCGCAGCTCGATCCGCGGGGGGCGCCGGCCCCAGTCGAACACGCCGCCGCGGGGGGCGGTCGGCCAGGAGATCGGCGCCAGGGGGCCCAGTGCCGTCCGCGCCGCGTCGGTCAGCGACGCGCGCCAGGCCCGGTCGGCGACCGGGCTGCGGGGGGTGAGCTCGACCCGGATCCGCACCGGACGGTGGCCACGCCAGCGAAGCACCCGGAGGTGGCGGGCCGGCTCCCAGTCGGGCGGCAGGATGCGGGCGAGACCGGCGGCCACGGAGTCCAGCTGGCGTTGGCGGCGGCGGCCCCGGCGACGGGCCCAGCCGAGGAAGGCGAGCAGCAGAACGAGCTCAGCGGCCCAGAACGTGACCAGCCAGGTGTTGGCGGCCCACCACTCGGTCAGCGAGAGCGAAGCCGCCGCGCTGCCGGCGGTCAGCCGGGGCAGCAGCCAGGAGGTGACTGCGGTGAAGAGGGCCGGTCCGACGGCAGCGAGGACGACCAGGCCCGTCAGCAACGGGACCAGGGAGTTTTCTTCTCGCCTGGTCCGACCTTCTAGCAGCTGATGCGCCATGGGCGTCTCCTTGATGCCCCGTGCCCCCGTCACACAGAGCGTGTGGCGTAACCGTTGACCTTTCCTGACTCAAGCCGCGTGCTGTTGCGTAAATCCCCTCCCCCAAGAAGGAACTCTTTGAGAGTAGGACACTCGGCCTACGTACTCAACCCGTGCTCACCGTTGTGTTTACAGCGTACACAAGCGTCAGCCGCGCCGGCACCACCGCTTCCGCCTGGTCCCGGCGGACGGCCCACCGGATGAGGAGTCGGACCAAGGCGAGGGCCGGACCCGTGCTCAGTCGTCCCAGGGCGGGGTGCGGTCCATCTTCTTGTAGTACTTCGCCAGGTGGGACCTGATCCGGTCGTGCTCACCCTCCGGGATGTCGGCACCGCCGTGTGCGCCCTGCATCACCCCGCCGGCCGAGATCACCGCGCGCGGCACGACCGTCAGCTTCCCGTCGATGACATCGGCGATGGGGAGCTTGTACGCGGTGAAGTTCCCCTTCTTGTCCGCGTCGTACCACAGGTGGGCATCCCGGTACTTCTCGTTGGGCTCGTCGTCCGCCCCGGCCCAGGCGCGTACGCGCTTCTCCGCCGCCGACCCGTCCCACTCCCGGTCCTCCTCGGCCAGCGGCAGGTCCCGGAACGCCGTCACCGCCATCTGCTCTGCCTCCTTCCGCGCCCGGCTCCCTCGGAAACCGGGCACGTGTGACCAGTGTGCGCAACCGATTCTGTCGCAGCCGACCGGTTTCCGAGGGGTCCGGTCAGCGGAGGCGGAGGTCGGGCATCCGGAGGGCGAGGGCGTCCAGGTCACCGAGGGCGGCGCGCAGGTCGGCGGCGCCCGGCCAGGCGGGGCCCAGCCGGGCGCGCGGGTCCTCGACATCGGTCGGGATGGGCAGGATCATCCCCGAG
>CAXTVE010000169.1:0-7069 GCA_964247485.1 uncultured Propionibacteriaceae bacterium | reverse complement strand
CCCGGGAGCGGATCGGCCTGCCCAGCCCGGCCCGACCCGCGCCGCCGGTGCCGGCCGGGGCCGACCTCGGACTGCCCGAGCTGACGCCGTACGTCACGGACAACGACAACTTCTATCGGATCGACACCGCCCTGCAGGTGCCGGTGATCGACCCGGCCGACTGGTCGCTGTCGATCACCGGGCTGGTCGACAACCCGATCACCCTCGACTACGCCACCCTGGCCGGCCTGCCGCTGGTCGAGCACCTGGTCACCCTGACCTGCGTCTCCAACGAGGTCGGCGGCGGCCTGGCCGGCAACGCCCGCTGGCTCGGCTACCCGATCCGTGACCTGCTCGCCAAGGCCCGGCCGCAGGACGGGGCCGACATGGTGCTGTCCACCAGCGACGACGGCTGGACGGCGGGCACCCCGCTGGACGCGCTCACCGACCCGGACCGGCAGGCCCTGCTGGCCATCGGGATGAACGGCGCCCCGCTGCCGATCGAGCACGGCTTCCCCGTCCGCATGGTGGTCCCGGGCCTGTACGGCTACGTCTCGGCCACCAAGTGGGTGACCGAGCTCAGGGTGACCACCTTCGCGGCCGACCAGGGCTACTGGACCCCGCTCGGCTGGTCGGCCCAGGGCCCGATCAAGATCGCGTCGCGGATCGACGTGCCGGGGCGGCGTACGGTCGACGCCGGTCCGGTCACCGTGGCCGGGGTGGCCTGGGCCCAGCACACCGGGATCGCGACGGTGGAGGTCCAGGTCGACGAGGAGCCGTGGCAGCCGGCCCGGCTCGCCGAGACCGCCGGGCCGGACACCTGGCGGCAGTGGATCTTCGACTGGACGGCCACCCCGGGTGAGCACCGGCTGCGCGTCCGGGCCACCGACACCGACGGCGACCTGCAGGTTGCGGCGAGCGCTCCCCCGGCCCCGGACGGGGCCACCGGCTACCACGAGATCACGCTCCGCGTGCGCTGACCAGGCGTGCGTTAGGTTCGGGAACGTGCGAATCGGAGTGGCCCGGGAGCGTGCGCCCGGTGAGGCCCGGGTCGCGCTGGTGCCGGAGCTGGTCGGCAAGCTCAGGACGGCCGGCTACGAGATCGCCGTCGAGCCCGACGCCGGCCGGCTGGCCATGATCCCCGACGAGGCGTACGCCGCCGCCGGGGTCGAGGTCACCGAGAGCGCGCTGCCCGAGGCCGATGTGGTGGTCGGCGTCCAGCCGTTGGCCGAGGCCGCCCTGCCCGCCCTCAAGCCGGGGGCTGCGACCATCTCCTTCTATCCGCCGGCCGCCCGCGCACGGGACCTTCCGCTGCGGCAGGAGCGCCGGCTGGTCACCTTCGGCATGGAGTACGTGCCGCGCATCTCGCGGGCCCAGTCGATGGACGCGCTGTCCAGCCAGTCGCTGGTCGCGGGCTACCGCGCGGCGATCGTCGCCGCCAGCCGGCTGCGTCAGTTCTTCCCGCTCAGCATGACCGCCGCCGGCACCGTGCCGCCGGCCCAGGTCGTGGTCCTTGGGGCCGGGGTCGCCGGGCTGCAGGCTATCGCCACCTGCCGCCGCCTGGGCGCGGTGGTCAAGGGGTACGACGTCCGCGCCGCCGCGGCCGAGGAGATCCGCTCGGTGGGCGCCCAGGCGATCGTGCTCGACCTGCCCACGCTGGAGGGCGCGGGCGGCTACGCCCGGGAGATGACCGAGGACCGGGCGGCCCGGCAGCGCGAGCTGCTCACCCCCTACATCGCGGCCGCCGACGCGCTGATCACCACCGCCGCCGTCCCCGGCCGACAGGCCCCGGTGCTGGTCACCGCGGACATGGTCCGCCGGATGAAGCCGGGCTCGGTGGTGGTCGACCTGGCTGCGGAGTCCGGCGGCAACGTGGAGGGCGTCCGGCCCGGCGACGTGGTCCAGGTCGACGGGGTGCAGCTGTGGGGCGGGGCCAACGTGCCCAGCCAGATGCCCGGCCCGGCCAGTCGGCTCTACGCCCAGAACATCACCAGCGTGATCTTGCTGATGACCCGCGAGGGTGAGTTCAACCCGGACCACGCCGACGAGATCGTGGCCGGCATGTGTGTGGGAGGGGAGCCGGCATGAACGACGCCATCGTCTGGTTGACCATCTTCGTGCTGGCCGTGTTCGTCGGGGTCGAGGTGATCTCCAAGGTCTCCTCCACCCTGCACACGCCGCTGATGTCCGGCGCCAACGCCATCCACGGGGTGATCCTGGTCGGCGCGATCCTGCTGGCCGGGACCGCCGAGTCCGGCCTGGTGCTCGCCCTGGCCCTGGTCGCCGTCGTGCTGGCCGCGGTCAACATGGTGGGCGGCTTCGTGGTCACCGACCGGATGCTGGGGATGTTCCGGCCCAAGCGGCTCGAGCGGGCCCGGACCGAGGAGCTCGAGAAATGATCGGGGACATCCCCGGCTGGGCCCAGCTCGGCTACCTGGTCGCGGCGATCGCCTTCGTCCTCGCGCTCAAGGGCCTGTCCTCCCCGCGTACGGCGCGCCGGGGCAACCTGATCGGCGCGGCCGGGGCGGCGCTGGCCACCGTGATCGTGCTGGCCACCATCCCCACCCACAACCTGGTGCCGATCCTGGTCGCCCTGGCGGCCGGCACGGCGGCCGGCGCGGTCGGCGCGTACCGGGTCCGGATGACCCAGATGCCCCAGCTCGTCGCCCTGTTCAACGGGGTCGGCGGCGGTGCGGCGGCGATCGTGGCCCTGATCGAGCTCGGCGACATCCTGCGCCGGCTGACCGTGCGCGACGCCCCGGACGCCGCGGCGGCGGAGCCGTTCACCCTGTTCGCGACGGCCTTCACGATCCTGGTCGGCGCGGCCAGCTTCGCCGGCTCGATCGTCACGTTCCTCAAGCTGCAGGAGCTGATGACCACCCGCCCGGTGATCTTCCCCGGCTACGCGGCCGTGTACGCGGTCGCCCTGCTCGCCGCCGTCGGGCTGACCGTCGTCCTGGTGGTCGACCCGGAGCTGGTCTGGGGGATCCTGCTGGCCCTGGTCGGGCTGGCCGTCGGGGTCCTCCTGGTCCTCCCCGTCGGCGGGGCCGACGTGCCGATCGTCATCTCGCTGCTCAACGCCTTCACCGGCCTGACCGTGGCGGCCAGCGGCTACCTGCTGGAGAACACGCTGCTGCTGGTCGCCGGCACCCTGGTCGGCTCGGCCGGCACCCTGCTCACCCGGCTGATGGCCAGCGCGATGGGCCGCTCCCTGTTCAGCACCCTGTTCGGCGCGCTCCGCGGCGGCTCGACCCAGGGGTCGACCGCGCTCAGCGACCGGCCGGTCAAGGCCACCGGCGCGGAGGACGTCGCGATCCTGCTCGCGTACGCCGAACGCGTGATCATCGTGCCGGGCTACGGACTGGCCGTGGCCCAGGCGCAGCACGCGCTGAAGCAGCTGGTCGACGTGCTGACCGAGCGCGGCGCCAAGGTCGACTACGCGATCCACCCGGTGGCCGGCCGGATGCCCGGGCACATGAACGTGCTGCTGGCCGAGGCCCAGGTGCCCTACGACCAGCTCCAGGAGATGGACGACATCAACCCGCAGTTCAAGCAGGCCGACGTGGTGCTGGTGGTCGGGGCCAACGACGTGGTCAACCCGGCGGCCGAGACCACGCCGGGCGCACCGATCTACGGAATGCCCATCCTGCACGCCAACCAGGCCCGGCAGGTGATCTTCATGAAGCGCTCGATGCGGCCCGGCTTCGCGGGCATCGAGAACGAGCTGCTGTTCGAGCCGACCACGTCGCTGCTGTTCGGCGACGCCAAGGACACCATGGGCAAGCTGCTGGCCGAGGTGAAAGCGCTGCGCGTCTAGTCGTTCGCCCCGGTGAAGGTCGCCACGTCGGCGGCCAGCCGGTCCGGATGCTCCCCGTTGATCGCGTGTGAGGCGCCGGCGTAGACGAGCACCGTGCCCCGCCGCAACGTGGCCCGGGCCACCTCGCCGGCTGCGGCGCCGTCGTGCATCGGCGATTCGGCGGCCAGGATCGCCAGCACCGGCACCTCGAGGGCCCGCAGTTGCTCCTCGCTGATCCGCTCCGGCGCGGGCAGCCTGATCCGATAGCTCTGCATCCCCTGCTCGATCAGCGCGGCCGTCGGGTCATCGGCGACCGGCTCGCCCCCGGCGGTCCAGCTCAGGAACGAGTCCCGCCACGCCTTCGGGAACCAGGGCACCGTCGCGGGGATCGACCGGACCACCGCCTCGGCGCTGAGACCCGCGAACACGAACACCGGCTCCACCAGCGTCAGGCTGGCGACCTTGCCCGACCGGATCAGGTCGGGCCGGCGTACGACCAGGTTGGTCGCCGTCCAGCCGCCGATCGACAGGCCGAGCACGTGGACCCGCGGCTCGGGCAGCCGGGCCAGCACCTCGGCCAGCCAGTCCGCCTGGTCGGGCCCGCCGGTGATCGGCGAGTCCTGGACGCTTAGCCCCGGCTCGCCCAGCAGGTCGACGGTGTAGACCGACCGGGTGCGGAGCAACGACGGCAGGTTGTCGGCCCACAGCGGCGTCGACGAGCTGCGGCCGGGCAGCAGCACCAGGGGCGGCGCGGTGTCGTCGACCCCGCGGAAGCGGTAGACCCGGGCCAGTCCGTACGCGGTGCGCAGGTCGAGGGTCCGCTGCGGCCGAGGCAGCGCGGTCATGGCCTCGGCGTAGCGGCTGACCAGGGCGTCCCGGCCGGGTCGGTCGGTGAAGTGCCCCACCGGTGAGGTGTCGCGCAGTCCCCACAGAAGCAGCCCGCCCACCACGAGCAGGGCGAGCAGCACCCGGAGCACGGGCCGGCGGCGGGTCACGACGTCTCCTCACGGTGGGCACGGTGGCAGCGGTCGAGGACGTCGGCGGTCAGGTCGTACAGCGTCTGGTCGGCGGCCGGCCACTGCGCGGCCTGTTCGGCCGACCTGCGGAACGCCTCCCGGCGCAGGCCGTCGTCGTCGGGGCCGAGGGCGAAGTCGAGATAGGCCTGCCAGTGCGCGCCGACCTCGCGCCCGGCCGGGGAGTCCGGACCGACCCCGGCCTCGATCAGCAGCAGGGCCTCCACCGCGACCGCTTTCCAGCGGAAGTAGATCTCGATCGCGGTGGCCGGCGCGGCGCCCAGGACCGCGGCGGGCTCGGCACCCAGGTCGACGTGGGCGTACGCCAGCAGGGTCTGGTCGAGGTTCATCAGCGCGGTCAGTGCGGCCTCGGGCAGCGCAAGGTCGGGGCAGCGGTCGAGGGCCCAGACGACCGAGGACAGCACAGCTCGCTTGGCCCGCAGCCGCAGCTCGGCGAGCTCGACCCGGGCGAGCTGGCGGCGGTAGGTCGACGGCAGGTCGTGACCGGTCTCGGTGGCCAGCAGGTCGCCGATCGCCGCCAGGGGGAAGCCGATCTCGGCGAGCAGCCTGATCTGCTGCAGCCGGCTCACGTCGTCCGGTCCGTAGCGGCGGCGGCCGCCGGCGTCGCGATGGGCGGGCAACAGGCCGAGCCGGTCGTAGTGCTGCAGCGTGCGCACCGAGACGGCACCCGCGTCGGCGAGCTCGCCGACCGTCAGGAGTCGGGCCGAATCCTTCATGGCCTCAGGCTCACACGTGACGTAGCGTCGCGGGCAAGCGTGATCAGACCACAACCGGAAGGAGCCCCGTGCTGACGCAGGTCGCGGAAGGGGTGCTGGTGCACCAGAGCGAGTTGCTCCAGAACAACGCCGTGGTCGTCCAGGGCGAGGCCGGCGTGCTACTCATCGACCCCGGGATCCAAGGCTCCGAGATCGCCTGCCTGGCGAACGACCTTCGCGAGCTGGGCCAGCCTGTCGTGGCCGGCTTCTCGACGCACCCTGATTGGGATCACGTGCTCTGGCACGCCGAGCTCGGAGCAGCGCCCCGATACGGCACCGCCCGCTGTGCCGCTGCTCTGCATAGTCTGCTGGCCGACCCGGACTGGCAGGCCCGCGTCGCCGAGGGGTTGCCGCCGGAGATCGCCGACGAGATACCGCTGGACCTGTTCGGCCTCATCACCGGCCTGCCCGCCGGGACGGCGCAGATCCCCTGGGACGGCCCTCGCGTCCGGATCATCGAGCATCCGGCGCACGCCCAAGGCCATGCGGCCCTGTTGGTCGAGGAACCCAGGGTCCTCGTGGCCGGCGACATGCTGTCCGACGTCTTGATCCCGATGCTCGACGACGTGGACAGCACCGATGACCCGATCGAGGACTACCTTCTCGGTCTGCGGCTGCTGAAGGGCGTGGCGGACGACGTCGATGTCCTCATCCCCGGCCACGGGTCCGTCGGCGGAGCTGATCAGGTGCACGCACGGATCGAACAGGACCGCGCGTACGTGGAGGCCCTGCGGGACGGCGACCATCCCGACGACCCCCGAATCGGCCCATCGGCCAAGCCCGGCTGGGACTGGGTGAGCGATGTGCACGCATGGCAGGCCCGGCAGCTCGAAGAGAGAGGCGGACGCGACGCGACACCCGGCTAGCCGACCTCACCTCCGGGACGTTCGAGACGGCGCGGCGGTTCTGGTCCGGCGGCCTCGGCATCGGCCGGCGGGTGGTCGTGCAGCCACTCCCGGTAGCCGGTGCCGCCGATCCTGGCCTCGGGCCCGGGCAGGTTGGCGCCGGCCGCGAAGGCCCGCAGCGCTCCGCCGACCGGGGGCAGGGTGAGCAGCCGCCCCGGTCCACGACCGGCGGCCCGGCGGCTCAGCTCGACCGCCTCGGCGAAGGTGGTGCGCTCCGGTCCGGCCAGGTCGCGGGTCCGGTGGTAACCCGCCGGCGCCTCGGCGAGGACGAGCGCGACCAGCTCGTCGGCCACCCAGCGCGGGTCGCAGGACTGGAAGGCCAGGCCCTTCGGCGCCACCGCGACGGGCCCCCGGGCGCCGAGCTCGGCGATCATGCGCAGCAGGGTGTGGAACTGGGTCGCCCGGACCACGGTGACCGGGAGGCCGCTGCGCTGCAGCACCAGCTCGCAGGCGTACTTGGCCCGGTAGTAGGGGAAGGGATTCCGGTCGCAGCCCACGATCGACAGGTAGACCAGGTGCGGCGGGGGGGGCCCCCGCCCCCCGCGCGGGGCCCCCCCCCGCGGGCCCGGCCCGGGCCACCCCCCCCGCCCGGGGGGGGGG
>CAXTVE010000168.1:1182-7080 GCA_964247485.1 uncultured Propionibacteriaceae bacterium | reverse complement strand
TCGTCGGAGTACTCCACGGTCGAGCGGTAGTGCGGCTGGGTCAGGTAGAGCCGCACCGCCCGGGCCGGGAACCGGGCCACGACCTCGCTGACCAGCGCTCCGTTGCCCAGCGACTTGCTCATCTTCTCCCCCGCGGCGGTGAGCAGTGCGTTGTGCATCCAGGAGCGGGCGAACCGCTGCCCGGCGGCCGTCGACTGGGCCAGCTCGTTCTCGTGGTGCGGGAAGCGCAGGTCGAGCCCGCCGCCGTGGATGTCGAACTCGTCGCCGAGATACTTCCCGGCCATGGCCGAGCACTCCAGGTGCCAGCCCGGTCGCCCGCGCCCCCAGGGCGTGGGCCAGCTGGCGGTCTCCGGCTCGCCCGCCTTGTGCCCCTTCCACAGCGCGAAGTCGCGGGGGTCGCGCTTGCCGCGGGGGTCGGCATCACCGGCCGGCTCCATGTCGTCGATCTGCTGGTTCGACAGCGACCCGTACGCGGGCCAGGAGCACACGTCGAAGTAGACGTCCCCGGACCCGTCGGCGGCGGCGTACGCGTGCCCCCGCTGCATCAGCACCTCGATCAGCTCGATCATCTCCGGTACGTGTCCGGTCGCCCGCGGCTCGTAGGTCGGCGGCGCGCAGCCCAGGGCGGCGTACGCGGTGTGCAGCTCGCGCTCGAAGCGGTAGGCGTGGGCGTACCACGGCACACCCTCCGCGGCGGACTTGGCCAGGATCTTGTCGTCGATGTCGGTGACGTTGGCGATCACCGTGACCGCGTAGCCGCTCCAGGTCAGCCAGCGGCGCAGCACGTCGAAGACCACCTCCTTGCGGATGTGGCCGAGGTGCGGGGCGGCCTGCACGGTCAGCCCGCAGTGGTAGATCGACACGCGCCCGGGCACGACGGGCACGAAGTCGCGGACCGCCCGGGTGGCGGTGTCGTAGAGACGGAAGGTCACGGTGACAGGTCCTTGGTTGTCATCAGGCGGCGCATCACCGCGACCGCATCGGACAGCGCCTGGCGGTCGGGCGGCGAGAGCCGGGCGAGGTAGGGCTCGAGGCTGAGCCCGAGGGCGGTGTGGATGGCCGACAGCTCTTCGCGGCCCGCCCCGGTCAGGGTGATGATCCAGGCCCGGCGGTCGCGCGGGTCCATCTCGCGGGCCACCAGGTGCGCCGCCTCCAGCCGCTTCACGTGGTTGGTGATGGTGGGCTGGGAGCAGCGCTCGGCGACGGCCAGCTCGCTGATCCGGGTCGGGCCGTTGTCGTGCAGCCGGGCCAGCAGCCGGGCGGCCGCCAGGCTGACGTGGAAGCCCTCCTTGGGTACCCACCGCACCATCCGGGCGGCGGTCGTGATCAGCTCCTCGCCGAGGTGCTGCAGGTCGGACTCCACCCGGGCAGGATAGTTGCGCTGGTCACCGCTTGATCGCGGCCACCACCAGCCGGGCGAGCTCCGCGTACGCCTCGGCGTCGCTCAGCCCGGTCGCCGCCGTGATCTCACCGCTGGTGATGCGCCGCATGGTCGCCGTGACCACCTCGCTGACGAAGGCGGTCGGGACGTGACGGAACGCCCCGGACCGGGTGCCCTCGTCGATGAGCTCGCGGACCCGGACGGCGGCGGCGGCGGTGTTCTGCTCGTAGATCTCGGCGGCGGGCGCGAACCGGGCGAGGTCGTCGCGGAACGCCCGGGAGGCCGGGCGCAGTGCCTCGGCCACCGCCTGCAGGTAGCGCGTCACCCGCGAGGCCGGCGCCCGGGTGGCCGTGATGGCCGTCTCGACCTGCTCGGTGGCCCGGCGGAAGAAGTGCCGGACGGCCAGCACGGCGAGCTGCTCCTTGCTGGCGGCCAGCGCGTACAGGGTGCGCTTCGAGCAGCCGAGCTGCGCGGCGACCCGGTCGAGGGTCAGGTGACTGAACCCCTCGGCGAGCACCAGCTCCACCAGGGCATCGCGCAGCTGCGACTGCCGGCTGGTCAGCCGGGGCTCGAGTGAAGTGGCTGTCATTGCGGTACCAGCGTATCCTCTGCAGTACCGGGGGTCAGCCCCGGACGAGGAGAGAGATGAGCGTCGACCGCCTGTTGCCCACCGAGGAGGCCGCCGAGCTGGTCGGCCTGGTCCGCGAGATCGCCCTCGACGAGCTGGCCCCACGGGCGGCCGCGGCCGAGGCGGCCGGGGAGTTCCCCCGCGACACGCTGCGCATGCTGGGCGAGACCGGCGTGCTCGGACTGCCCTACCCGGAGGAGTACGGCGGGTCCGGCCAGCCGTACGAGGTCTACCTGCAGGTCGTGGAGGAGCTGGCCGCGGCCTGGCTGACGGTGGGGCTCGCCGTGTCGGTGCACGTCATGTCGTCCTACCCGCTGTCCGCCTTCGGTACGCCGGCGCAGCGCGCGGCCTACCTGCCGGACATGGTCGGCGGCCAGCGGCTGGGGGCCTACGCGCTCTCGGAGGCGGCGGCCGGGTCCGACATCGCCGGGATGACCAGCCGGGCCAAGCCGGCCGCGGAGGGCTACGACCTGAGCGGCGCCAAGGCCTGGGTCAGCCACGGTGGGGTGGCCGACTTCTACACCACGTTCGTGCGCACGGGGGAGGGCACTGGTTCGACCGCGATCAGCTGCTTCCACGTACCGGCGGGTTTGCCCGGGCTCAGCTTCGGTGCGCCCGAGCACAAGATGGGGCTGACCGCCTCACCGACCACCGCGCTCTACCTCGACGCGGTGCACGTCGGCGACGACCAGCTGATCGGCGCCGAGGGGCAGGGGATGACGATCGCCCTGTCCGCGCTGGACTCCGGCCGGTTGGGCATCGCTGCGTGTGCGACCGGGCTCGCTCAGGCGGCGTTGGACCTGGCGGTGGGGTACGCGAAGGAACGTGTCCAGTTCGGCCGTCCGATCGCGGTCGCCACGTCGGCGGCCAGCAGCAGCCGCACGCGGCCCCCGGCGGTGGCCCCCGCCCGCGCCTGCTACCTGTTGGGCGCCGGGCCGCGGGAGGCGGGCCGGCCCTTCACCCGGGCCGGGGGGGTGGCCAATATGGTGGCCACCGACGCGGCGATGAGGGTGACGACCGACGCGGTCCAGGTGCTGGGTGGCTACGGTTATACCCGCGACTTTCCCGCCGAGCGCTACCTGAGGGAGGCCAAGGTGACCCAGATCTTCGAGGGGACCAACCAGATCCAGCGGCTGGTGATCGGCCGGCAGCTGTTGCGGGCGACTCCGTGATCCTGGGGTCCGACGACGTCGGGCTGGTCACCGGCGGGGCGTCCGGGCTCGGGCTGGCGACCGCCCGGGCGCTGCTGGAGTCCGGGGCGCAGGTGGTGCTGATTGACCTGCCGTCCTCGCCGGGCGAGCAGGTGGCCGCCGAGCTGGGGGAGCGGGCGCGCTTCGTGGCCGCCGACGTCCGCGACGAGGAGCAGGTGCAGGCCGCCGTCACCGCCGCGACCGGCCTCGGTGTACTGCGGGCCGTCGTCAACTGTGCCGGCGTGGGCACCCCGGGCCGGGTGATGGGCAAGCGGGGCCTGCTGCCGTTGGAGACCTTCCGGACCGTGGTGGAGATCAACCTGATCGGGACCTTCAACGTGCTCCGGCTGGCGGCGCAGGCGATGGCGGCCAACGAGCCGTCCGACGGCGACCGCGGGGTGATCACGATGACGGCGAGCGTGGCGGCGTACGACGGTCAGATCGGCCAGGCGGCCTACGCGGCCAGCAAGGGCGGCATCGTGTCCCTGACCCTGACGGCGGCGCGCGACCTGGCGCAGTACGGCATCCGGGTGATGACCATCGCACCCGGCGTGATGGAGACCCCGATGATGGCCGGACTGCCCAACGACGTGAAGTCCGTGCTGGAGGCCCAGGTGCCGCATCCGCCGCGGCTCGGCCGGCCGGAGGAGTACGCCCAGCTGGTGCAGGCGATCCTCGCCAACCCGCTGCTCAACGGGGAGGTCATCCGGCTGGACGGAGCCCTGCGGCTGCCGCCCCGCTGACCGCGGGTCAGGGCTTCTCGGGCACCGGCGGGAAGGCCTCGACCAGCCGTCGGAGCAGTCGGACCAGGGTCCGGTAGTCCTCGTCCGGCAGCGCCTCGGCGACCCAGCTCCTGATCTCGGTGACCCCGGCCAGCATCCGCGCGTGCAGGTCCTCGCCCTCGGCGGTCAGCCGCAGCGTGCCCGTCTCCTCGGCCAGCCAGCCCTCGTCGAGAAGCCCGTCGATCAGCCGGTCGACCGTCTCGGCGGGGTCGAAGGCGCTCAGGTCCGCCACCACGTCGACCCGGCGGACCGGCGCCCGGGCCGCGCTGGCCAGAACCTGCCAGGCCCGGCGGGACGGCACGCCGTACCCGCGCAGGCGTACGTCGAACGCCTCCTCCAGGCGGGCGTCGGCCTCCTTGAGCCACCAGCCGATGGGCCGGAAGCTCTCTCTCTGGTCCGGCCTCACCGCTGTGCTCTGGCCCGCAGGGCGTCGATGTCCAGGTACGCCGTGGCCGGGGGCTCCTCGTCGGCGCCCGGCGCCTCGTCGCCGTCCTCCCACGGGTCGTAGGGCTTGTCGTCCTCGTCGTCCAGGAAGCCCTCGGACGGGTCGTACGGGTTGGCCAGCGGTCCCATCGACTCCATCGCCGACAGCGCGATCTCCTCGTCGGGGAGCCGGGTCAGCACGTCGCTGACGTACTTGTCGGCGGCCGTGGTGATGGCCACCTCGTTGCCGGCCGCCTCGCTGAGGAACCAGCTGTGCTCGAGCACCTCGTGGTAGAGCTCGGCGGGTTCGAGCTTCGCCCGCATCTCGTTCGGCACCGACTGGACGACCGGCTCGAAGCGGTTCAGCAGCCACTGGTGGGCGACCACCTGCTCGTCGGCGTTCTGCTGGTCGGTGCGGGCCCGGTAGTAGTCGAGGTCGTTGAGCAGCCGGCGGGCCTGGTTCTCCTCGGTGTCCAGCCCGGTCAGCCGGATCAGCCGGCGCTGGTGGTGCCCGGCGTCGACGACCTTGGGCTGGATGCGTACCGACGACCCGGCGAAGTCGGTCGTGATGTCCAGCTCGGCGACGTCGAAGCCCAGGGCGTTCAGCCGGCGTACGCGGCCCTCGATCCGGTGCATCTCGTTGGTGTCGAACTCCTCGACCTCGGTCAGCTCGGCCCACAGCTCGCGGTAACGGCTCTCGATCGTCTCGACCAGCACCAACGGGTCCAGCGCCTCGTCCAGCAGGCCGCCCGCCTCCAGGTCGGAGAACTCGCCGTAGAGGTTGGTCCGGGCGATGGTCAGGTCGTGCTCCCGCTGCCCGTTGGTCAGCCGGTCGTGCAGCTCGCCGGTCTCGGCGTCGACCAGGTAGGCCGCGAAGGCCCCGGCGTCGCGGACGAAGAGGGTGTTGGACAGCGAGACGTCGCCCCACAGGAACCCGATCAGGTGCAGCCGGGCCAGCAGCACGACCATGGCGTCGACCAGTCGGTTGACCGTGTCCTGACGGACGCCGCGGCTGAACAGCGAGCGGTAGGGCAGGGAGAACTGCAGGTGCCGGGTGATCAGGATCGGGTCGAGCGGCTCACCGGTCTCGGCATCCAGGCGGTCGGTGACGACCCCGATGGCCTCCACCGAGGGCACGGCGAGGCGGGTCAGGTCGCGGAGCAGCCGGTACTCGTGCCGGGCCAGGTGCTCCAGCACCTCCTTGACCGCGAACACGTCCCGCCCGTTGCGGACGAAGCGGACCACGTGCCGCGAGATGCCGCGGGGCAGCGCGACCAGGTTGTCCTCCGGCCACTCCTCCAGCGGCGTCGCCCAGGGCATCCCGATGAGCTGGGTGACCGGCTGCGCAGCGAGGAACCGAGGCATGGGCCCTAGTCTGCCCTGGCCGCTCGCGCATCGCGCTCGACCTCGGCCGAGAAAGAACCGACCCCCCCCCCCCAAGCGGCGGGGGGGCGCGGGGGGCGAGCCCCGGGCCGGGGCGCCCCGGGGGGGCGG
>CAXTVE010000168.1:0-1172 GCA_964247485.1 uncultured Propionibacteriaceae bacterium | reverse complement strand
CCCCACCCCCCCCCCCCCCCCCCCCCCCCGCGGGCCGGGGGCCGGTGCGTCGGATCAGCGAACGGTGGAACCCGATGCGGGCTGGGCCCCGCCCGACGACGACTGCGCTCCCCGGCCGAACGTGGGAGACAGCCGGTCACCGGACTCCTTGGAGAACACGTGCACGTGCGACGGGTCGATCCTGAGTCGCACCGTCTCGCCGCGATGGGGCGGCGTCGTGCCCGAGATCCGAGCGGTGATCTGCTGCGCGGTCAGCACCTCGTCCTGCGGGATCCCGGCGAGGGTCCCGTAGATGAAGGCGTCCGCCCCCAGCTCCTCGACCACGCCGATGTCCAGGCCGATGCCCTCGCGCTGGTCCGAGCTCAGCTCGAAGTTCTCCGGGCGGATGCCCAGCACCAGCGTCTTCTCGTTGCCGGCCTTGGCCAGGATCTCGCGCGACACCGGGACGGTGTAGTCACCGAGATGCACACCGTCGGCGGCCACCGGGCCCTCCATCAGGTTCATGGCGGGGGAGCCGATGAAGCCGGCGACGAACAGGTTGCGCGGCGAGTCGTACAGCGCAAGGGGGGTGTCGCACTGCTGCAGGATGCCGGCCTTCATGACCGCCACCCGGTCGCCCATCGTCATGGCCTCGACCTGGTCGTGGGTCACGTAGACGGTGGTGACGCCGAGCCGGGTCTGCAGCGCGGCGATCTGGGTGCGGGTGGAGACCCGGAGCTTGGCGTCCAGGTTGGACAGCGGCTCGTCCATCAGGAACACCTGGGGCGACCGCACGATGGCGCGACCCATGGCGACGCGCTGCCGCTGGCCACCCGAGAGGGCCTTCGGCTTGCGGTTCAGGTAGTCCTCGAGGCCCAGCAGGTGCGCGGCCTCCTGGACGCGCTGCTGACGCTCGGTCTTGGGGACACCGGCCATCTTCAGCGCGAAGCCCATGTTGTCGCCCACGGTCATGTGGGGGTACAGGGCGTAGTTCTGGAAGACCATCGCGATGTCGCGGTCCTTGGGCGGCAGATCGGTGACATCCCGATCGCCGATGTGGATGGCTCCGGCGTTGATCTCCTCCAGGCCCGCGAGCATGCGGAGCGAGGTGGACTTGCCACAGCCGGACGGTCCCACGAGGACCATGAACTCGCCGTCGCCGATCTCGAGGTTGAGCTTGTCGACGGAGGGGT
>CAXTVE010000167.1:0-7089 GCA_964247485.1 uncultured Propionibacteriaceae bacterium | reverse complement strand
GTGCTGCCGCCCCGGCCGACGGGGGCGGAGGGCATCGACCGGCGCATCGGGGAGGGCGTACGGCGGACCCGCGGCCCGGCGGCGGTGCCCCCGCTGCCCCGGGGCGACGGCTGGATGCTGGTCGAGCTGGTCGGCGACGACCCGGCCGAGCTGCGCCGCCGGGCGGACGCGGTGGTCGCCGACGCGGGAGCGCTGGAGTCCCGGGTGGTCGACGACCCGGTCCAGGCGCTGGCGCTGTGGCGGATCCGTGAGGACGGGGCCGGCCTGGCCGGGGTCAGCCTGGCCCGGCCCGCGTACGGGGGCTGGGAGGACGCTGCCGTGCCACCGGCCCAGCTGGGCGCCTACCTGCGCGACTTCGACGCCCTGCTCACCGCGCACGGGTTGGACGGGCTGCCCTACGGGCACTTCGGCGACGGCTGCGTGCACGTCCGGATCGACTTCCCGCTCACCGAGCCGGGCGGGCCGGCGCGGATGCGCTCCTTCGTGGAGGAGGCGGCGACGCTGGTGGCCGGCTACGGCGGCTCCATGTCGGGCGAGCACGGTGACGGCCGGGCCCGCTCCGCGCTGCTGCCGGCCATGTACTCCCCCGCCGCGCTGGAGCTGTTCGGCCAGGTCAAGGCCTGCTTCGATCCTGACAGCCGGCTGAACCCAGGGGTGCTGGTCGACCCGGCGCCGGTGGACACCAACCTGCGCACCACGGCCCTGATCGGGAAGTTCGACCACTTCACCGAGCAGGTGCACCGCTGCACCGGGGTCGGCAAGTGCCTGGCCGACACGACAGCGGGGCTCGGCGTGATGTGCCCGTCCTACCTGGCCACGCGGGAGGAGAAGGACTCGACCCGCGGCCGGGCCCGGGTGCTGCAGGAGATGATCAACGGCGAGACCATCCGCACCGGCTGGGGGTCGGCCGCCGTGCACTCGGCGCTCGACCTGTGTCTGTCCTGCAAGGGATGCGCGCGCGACTGCCCGACCGGGATCGACATGGCCGCGTACAAGGCACAGGTGCTGGACAAGACCTACGCCGGGCGGCTCCGACCACGCAGCCACTACGCTCTCGGTTGGCTGCCCCGCTGGTCCCGGCTGATCACCCGGCTGCCGGCGCTCGCCCGGCTGGTCAACCTGACCACCGGCACGCCCGGCCTGCGCCGCCTGGTGCGCTGGTCGGCCGGGGTCGACCAGCGGCGTACTCTGCCGCGGTTCGCCGAACAGGCAGCGCGTCGCCGCGTCGCGCTGCCCGAGGCCCACGGCCGGCCGGTCGTCGTCTGGGTGGACTCCTTCTCCGACGGCTTCACCGGCGGCGGGGTCGAGGCGGTCGTCGAGGTGCTCGCGGCCGCGGGCTACGCGCCCCGTTTCCTGGAGCGGTCGGCCTGCTGCGGGCTGACCTGGATCAGCACCGGGCAGCTGGACGGGGCGCGGCGCCAGCTGCGCGCCGCCCTCGACGTGCTGCACCCGGTGGTGGCCGCGGGTGTTCCGATCGTCGGGTTGGAGCCCTCGTGCACCGCGGTCTGGCGCGGCGACGCGGCCGAGCTGCTGCCCGACGACGAGCGGGTGGGGGCCGTACGCGACGGCGTACTCACCCTGGCCGAGCTGCTCAGCCGCACCGACGGGTGGTCCCCGCCCGATCTGTCCGGGGTCGAGATCGTGGCGCAGCCCCACTGCCACCACGCGTCGGTACTGGGCTGGGCGACCGACGCGGCCCTGCTCAACGCCACCGGGGCGACCGTGACCACCGTGGGCGGCTGCTGCGGGCTGGCCGGGAACTTCGGCGTCGAGCGCGGACACTACGAGGTCTCGGTCACGATCGCCGAGCACGACCTGCTGCCCGCCGTCGCCGCACACCCGGACGCGGTGGTGCTGGCCGACGGGTTCTCCTGCCGCACGCAGCTGGCCGAGCTGGCGGACCGGCCGTCGATCACCCTGGCTGAGCTGCTCAGCGGCCGGACCTCCGTGACGATCGGTCAGGTTTCGAGAAGCGCCGCCGCCGCCGCTGGCTGAGGATGGGAGGTGTCCTCATCCGACTCGACAGGGAGATCCGCAGTGACTGACACCAAGCCCGCCGGAGGGTTCACCGCCGAGGAGCGCACGGCCATGAAGGAGCGGGCCGATGAGCTGCGCCGCGCCAAGGGCGGAGCCAAGGCGGCGGACGACCTCAGCGCCGTGCTGGACAAGATCGCCGCGATGCCGGAGGACGACAGGGTCCTGGCCGAGCGGGTGCATGCCCTGGTCACCGAGAGCGCGCCGGGCCTGGCCCCCAAGCTGTGGTACGGGATGCCGTCCTACGCCCGCGACGGCAAGGTCGTCTGCTTCTTCAAGGACGCCGCGAAGTTCAAGGCGCGGTACGCGACGTTCGAGTTCAGTGACCAGGCGAACCTCGACGACGGCGACCTGTGGGCGACGACGTTCGCCCTGACAAGGTGGACCGCCGCCGTCGAGCAGGAGATCAGGGCCCTGGTGAAGAAGGCGGTCAGCTGACGTCGCGGGCGGGCCACTCCCGGGACAACATCGCGTAGTCCAGCTCGCTCGTCAGCTCGCCCTTGAACCACTCGTTCTCGACCAGACGGGCCTCCAACCGGAAGCCGAGCCGCTCGAGCAGGGCGGCCGACGGACGGTTCCGGGCGTCGAGCCGCGCGGTGATCCGACGGGCGCCGACGGTGGTGACGGCCAGGTCGACGAGGGCGCGGACCGCCTCGGTCGCGTACCCGCGGCCGCCCGCGGTGGGCGCGAAGATGTAGCCGACCTCGACGGTCCGGTGCTCCACCGAACGCAGGGCCAGGAGCACGTCGCCGATCAGGGCCCGGTCGTCGGCGCGGGCCACCGCGAGCTCGAGCAGGTCGCCCTCCTGGTGGAGTGCGGTGTGGGCCATCTTGCGCTGCAGCACCTCGGCCGTCTGCTCGCGGGTCCGCGGTGCGAAGGGGACGTAGCGAACCGCGTCCGGGTCGGAGTGGAAGGCATACAGCGCGTCCGCGTCACCGAATTCGAACGCCCGCAGTCGCAGGCGCTCGGTCCGCAGCGGTAGCTCGGGCTCGATCGGAAGCTGCACCCCTCGATCCTGGCACCCCCCAGGTCGGTCCGCGGCGGGCTCAGGGCTGGGCGGTGCGTCCGTCATGCCCGGCGGAGCGCTCGGACTCCTTCAGCCTGGCCTCGTAGAGATGGCGTACGCCGCCGGCGAGCTCGTCGCGGGCCGTGCGCTCCAGCTCCCGGAACAGTGACCAGTAGCCGTCGTCGTACTCCTCCATGATCTGGAAGGTCCAACGACCCGGAATGACGTTGCGGCCGACCAGCTCGGACTCGAGCCGGTCGGCGACCGTCGCATGACCGGCCCTGCGCAGCGACTCCACCGCCTCGCCGAGGGCGATGTCCGCCGACCCGGTCAGCTGGTGGAAGGCGTAGAGGTGGCCACGCGCCCGTTCACAGGTCTCCAACGCCTCCGACAGCTTGCCCAGGGCCTCGATCGTCTCGTCGCTGACGCCTTCCGGCGTGGCCCGGCCCGGCAGATCCTCACGCGGCACCTCAGACATGAGCGCCACCCTAGACAGGGACCCAGCGTTCGCTCGTCGGGGTTGACCTCAACCGCGCTTGACGTCCTTGACGTGGAGCATGCCGAATGACGCTGATCTCGCCGACATCCGCGCGGTCATCCTGGACGTGGCCGCCGGGGTGACCGAGAAGGACGCCGACCGTTGCGCCGCGTGGTTCACCACCGACGCGCGTGCTGTCACCGCGACCGGTGCCCGAGCGGTCGGCCGGAGGCGATCCGCGCTGCCCACCGGTCTGCGTTCGCCGGGCCGCTCGCCTCGACCGCTGCCCACTTCGAGATCGTCGACGTGCTGTTCCTGCGATCCGACGTGGCCGTGGTCACGGCCGGGGCCTACGCCAACGGGTCTGAACCCGGCCGGGACCGGCCAGGCACCGTGATCACCCACGTCATGGTCCGCGACGGCGACCGGTGGGCAATCGCCGCCCGGCAGTTCACCAGGGTCGCCGGTTAGCCCTCAGTCCCTCGTCAGCCGGCGGTGGGTGGCCCGGTGCGGCCGCGCCGCCTCCGCGCCCAGGCGGGCGATCTTGTTGGCCTCGTAGTCCGCGAAGTTGCCCTCGAACCAGAACCACTTCGCCTGGTCGTCGTCGTCGCCCTCCCAGGCCAGGATGTGGGTGACCACCCGGTCCAGGAACCACCGGTCGTGGGAGATGACCACGGCGCAGCCGGGGAACTCGAGCAGCGCGTCCTCGAGCGACTGGAGCGTCTCGACGTCCAGGTCGTTGGTCGGCTCGTCGAGCAGCAGCAGGTTGCCGCCCATCTTCAGCGTGAGGGCCAGGTTGAGCCGGTTGCGCTCGCCGCCGGACAGCACGCCGGCAGGCTTCTGCTGGTCGGGACCCTTGAAGCCGAAGGACGCCACGTAGGCCCGCGAGGGCATCTCGAAGTTGCCGACCTTGATGTAGTCCAGGCCGTCGGAGACCAGCTCCCAGACGTTCTTCTTGGGGTCCAGCCCGCTCCGGCCCTGGTCGACGTAGGAGATCTTCACCGTCTCGCCGAGCCGCAGCTCGCCCGCGTCCGGGGTCTCCTCACCGACCAACATCCGGAACAGGGTCGACTTGCCGACCCCGTTCGGCCCGACCACGCCGACGATGCCGGCGCGCGGCAGCGAGAAGCTGAGCCCGTCGAAGAGCCGCCGGTCGCCGAAGCCCTTGACCAGCTTGGACGCCTCGAGCACCGTGCTGCCCAGCCGCGGTCCACCCGGGATGTTGATCTCCTCGAAGTCGAGCTTGCGGTTGCGGTCCGCCTCGGCCGCCATCTCCTCGTAGCGGGCCAGCCGGGCCTTGTTCTTGGCCTGCCGGGCCTTCGGGTTGGACCGGGCCCAGTCGAGCTCGCGCTCCAGGATCTTGGCCCGCTTGGCGTCGCGCTTGCCCTCGACCTGCAGCCGGGCCCGCTTGGAGTCCAGGTAGGTGGAGTAGTTGCCCTCGTACGGGTGGGTCTTGCCGCGGTCGATCTCGAGGATCCACTCGGCGACGTTGTCCAGGAAGTACCGGTCGTGGGTCACCGCGAGCACGGCGCCGGGGTAGCTCTTGAGGTGGCCCTCCAGCCACTGCACCGACTCGGCGTCCAGGTGGTTGGTCGGCTCGTCGAGCAGCAGCAGGTCCGGCTGGGCGAGCAGCAGCTTGCACAGCGCCACCCGACGGCGCTCACCGCCGGACAGCACGTCGACCACCGCGTCGGGCGGCGGGCAGCGCAGCGCGTCCATCGCCTGGTCGAGCTGAGAGTCGATGTCCCACGCGTTGCGGTTGTCGAGCTCGGTCTGCACGTCGCCCATCTCGGCCATCAGGGCATCGAAGTCGGCGTCCGGTTCGGCCATGGCCATGCCGAGCTCGTCCATCCGGGTCTGCAGCCCCTTGATGTCGGCGACCGCCTCCTCGATGTTCTCCAGCACCGTCTTGCCCTCGGTCAGCGGCGGCTCCTGCAGCAGGATGCCGACGCTCGCGTCCTTGGCCAGGTTGGTGTCGCCGTTGTTCGGCTTCTCGATCCCGGCCATCAGCTTGAGCAGTGTCGACTTGCCTGTGCCGTTCGGGCCGACGACGCCGATCTTGGCGCCCGGGAAGAACGACAGCGTGATGTTGTCCAGCACGACCTTGTCGCCCAAGGCCTTGCGGACGTTGTGCATGGAGTAGATGAACTCGGGCATCGGACGGTCTCGACCTCTTGCTCAGTGATGGGGTGGGATGGCCGGGTCACCTGACCTTCGACCCCAGCGCCGGTCAAGTATGCCAGTCCGCGCCGGAGTGGGCCCCCGGCCGGCGACCGACCGCCCGCTTTACGCGGCGGCGCGGTGCGCTGGTCCGGGGACACACCCCCAGGGGTGACGTACCGCGCCGGCGGCCGGCTGGGGAGCCAGGCTCGACCAGGTGGTGCGCCACCGACTGGCCACAGTTCCGATCGCGGTCGGCACCGGGCCTCACCTGAGGTACCCCTCAGCCCGCCTGACGGGCCCCCGCGGGGGGCCGCTCGGGCTGCCTCAGGCGGCTCTGCAGGATTCAGAGCGGCGGGCGGCGTACGGGGGTCTCAGGCGGCGCGGGCCGTCTCCGCCGTCTCCTCCGCGTAGGCACGACGCTCCTCCGCGCTCGCCCCGGCCTCGTCGATCTCGTCGCGCGGCTCGTCGGCGTCGACCGGCTCGACGTTCGGCCGGGCCAGCCTCCGGAACACGGCCGTGCCGCGGGACAGGTCGTGGCCGACGGTGTCCGCCTCCAGCCCCAGCTTCTCCCGAACCTGCCCGTCCTTGCTCCAGACGCTGGTCCGCAGCTTGCCGACCACGATCACCGGATCGCCCTTGCGAACGCACTGGTTCACGTGCGCGGCCAGCGAGCGGAAGCACGTCACGTCGATCCAGGTCGTGTTGCCGTCGCTGTACTCACCGCCCTTGCCGCGGATCCGCGGGGTGCAGGCCAGCCGGAAGGCCGCCACAGTCCCGTTCCCGCGGAGCTCGACCTCGGTGCCGACGTGCCCCGTCATCTGGACGATTGCCTCCATCGCTCCTCCTTATGCCAAGTGGATGTTCGACGTAAGGATGCGGATCCGGCCCCCCGATCGACCGGGGTCCCCGAAATCTGTGGATGACGCTGGGCCCCGCCGACGACCTGTGGACAACGGCAGGGAACCCGCAGCAGCGAGGCCGGCCGAGAGCACCTCGTCGAGATGCCGGCTCTACGCCGCGTCTCGCCGCTCTCCGCAAGCTGTAACCGGCGTAGAGCAACCGCGGCGAACGTGAACGCAAGCTCCTGCGGGGGCGCGGCGGCGACCGGCGCCCGGCGGCGACAGGGCGGCCGGAGACAGCGCGGCGGTCAGGCGGTGGCGCGTTCCAGGGCGGCGCGGGCGGCCTCGTAGCGGTCGTGCTCGGCACGGACGGGGGCGACGACCAGCTCCCCGGTGACGGCCGCGATCGCGGAGCGCAGCTCGGTACGGGCCCGGGCCACCCGTCGCCGGGCGCCGACCTCCACGCCGATCCGGGCCAGGGCGGCGACCAGCAGCCCGGCCAGCACGCCGCCGAGCAGCAGCACCGTCGGCGCCGGCAGGCCCCACCAGAGAACATCGGGGAGCGGTGG
>CAXTVE010000166.1:0-7104 GCA_964247485.1 uncultured Propionibacteriaceae bacterium | reverse complement strand
CCTCGTTGCGGCCGAAGTTGAAGATGTAGGAGCCCCAGTCCGGGTGCCAGCCCAGTCGCGGGTCCTCGTGCTCGTAGAGCGCGGTGCCGTCGAAGCGCTGCAGCGCCCACGGGTCGGTGGCGAAGTGACCGGGCACCCAGTCGATCAGCACCCCGATGCCGGCCTGGTGCAGCATGTCCACCAGGTGCCGGAACTCGTCGGGGGAGCCGAACTTGCTCATCGGGGCGAAGTACCCGGTGACGTGGTAGCCCCAGGAGCCCTCGTAGGGGTGCTGGGCCACCGGCAGGAACTCGACGTGGGTGTAGCCCTGCCAGGTGCAGTACTCCACCAGCTCGGTCGCCAGCTCGAGGTAGGTGAGCCCCTTGCGCCAGGACCCGATGTGCACCTCGTAGATGCTCATCGGCTCGGCGTACTGCTTCTTCTCGCCGCGGTACCACATCCACTGGTCGTCGCCCCACGCGTACTGGGTCTCGTAGACGATCGAGGCGGTGTGCGGGGCGGCCTCGGAGAACCGGGCCATCGGGTCGGCCTTGAGCCGCCACACCCCGTCGGCGCCGAGCACCTCGAACTTGTAGAGGTTGCCGGTGCTGACCCCCTCCACGAACAATGCCCAGACCCCGGACCCCGGCACCAGCTGGAGGTAGGAGCCCTCGCCGTTCCAGAAGTTGAAGTCGCCGACCAGCCGGACCGCCTGCGCGTTGGGCGCCCAGACCGAGAACCGGGTGCCGGTGACCGGGCCGCGCTCGGGATCGGTCATGGAGACCTCGTGGGCGCCGAGCCGTCGGTAGCACTCGGTGTCGTGGCCCTCGTGGAACCCGCTCAGGTCCCACCCGGTCAGACCGGCGCTCACGTCCAATGCCATCGCCTACTCCTTCACTGCATCGTCGGGGGGCTCAGCGGGGGTCCCCCCGGGAGCGGGCGCAGCCTGGGCCAGCGTGGCCACGGCGGCCAGCGGGATCGACACCCAGTCGGGCCGGTTCCGCACCTCGTAGATCACCTCGTAGACGGCCTTGTCCGCCTGGTACGCGCGGACCGCGGCCGCCTGCGGCGGGTCGAGGTCGCCGCCGGCGTAGCCGCGCAGGAACGCGGCCCGGCACTCTTCCGCCCAACCCGCGGTGTCTGGTGCAGGCACGCTCGCCGCGGCGTAGTCGAAGGAGCGCAGCATGCCGGCCACGTCCCGCCAGGCGCTGTCCGGCAGCACCCGCTCGGCCATGGTCTTGGCCGGCTCACCCTCGAAGTCGATGATCTTCCAGCCGTCGGCGGTGTGCAGGGTCTGGCCGAGATGGAAGTCCCCGTGCACCCGCTGGGTGGCCAGGGTCTGGTCGTTCAGGGCGGCGAAGCAGCGGTGCAGCCCGTACGCGTGGGCGGTCAGGGCCGGGGCCGCGGTCGTGGCGACGGACAGCCGGGCCCGCATCACCTCCGCCACCGTGGACCCGGGCACCTCCGCGACCGGGAAGGCCTCCCGCAGTGCGGCGTGGGTCTCGGCCAGCGCCCGGCCGAGGGCCTCGGCCTCGGCGGCGAAGCTCTCCCCGGCCTCCAGCCGGTCCAGGGCCAGACCCCAGCCGTCACTGGCCCCGGCGAGCAGCTCGACGACCATCGCCAGGTCGGCGTCGCAGGTCACGCCGTCGCTGCTCCAGCTGCCCTCGGCCCAGGCGAACAGGCCGGCCACGTCGCGTACGCCGGCGCGGTTCAGCGCGGAGTGCACCTCGATGTCGAGGTTGCGGCCCAGCTCGAGCCGGCGGAACAGCTTGAGCATGGCCACATCGCCGAGGACCACCGAGGTGTTGCTCTGCTGGCCGGTGAACACCCGCGGCGCCAGGTCCGCGGTCAGACCCGGCCGGCCCGTGAGCCGGAAGCGGACGGTGGTGTCCCGGTCGGTGAGCCGGGCCTCGCCGAGCGCCGCCCGCAGCAGCACCTGTCCCGCCTCGGGGTCCTGGGCCGCGTCGTAGGCGACCACCGACCCGAGCTCGGGGTGGCTGAACCGGGCGATCTCGGCGGCCTGCAGGTCAGGGTGGGGGGCCGAGCGGTAGGACACCGCGAGCTGGTAGAACTCGCGCGGCCCGTTGCCGTCCGGGGTCACCGCCTGCCGCGGCCCGCCGGCCCAGGCCGGGTCGTCGGCCGCCGGGAGGTCGGCAGGGTCCTGCTCCGCCGCGTACGCGACCTCGGCGATCTCGAAGCGCACCGCCGGGGCGGACTCGGCGAAGAACTCGGCGGTGTCGTTAAGCCAGGGCAGCGCAGTGAGCGAGCACAGCGTGACCAGCCGCCCCTTGCCCGCGAACCAGCGCGCTGCGGTCAGGTACCCCAGTACTTGATCTAGCAAGGGGGGCGACCCCCTCGAACCCCCGCGCCGCGCCGACGACACACGGGCGCGCGGCCGAGGTGGCCGAACACCGCGTTCTCGATCATGCCGGGGCCGTGCTCCGCGCGCCGTACCGGATCAGCGTGAGCACGTGCGCCGGGTCGTCGTGGGTGAGCTTGACGAAGGCCCGCTGCCCCCACCGCCAGGTCTGCCCGGTCAGCTCGTCGTGCACCAGGTAGACGTCGCGATCGGTCAGCCCGAGGGCCGCCATGTCGAAGTAGACCTCGGTCTCCACCACGTTGTGCGGGTCGAGGCTGACCACGGTGATCACCGTGTCCTCCCCGGACCGCTTCGAGTAGACGATGGCCTTCTCGTGCGGGGCGTTGTGGAAGTGCAGGTTGCGCAGCTGCTGCAGGGCCGGGTGCTCCTTACGGATCTGGTTCAGCTTGCCGAGCAGCAGGTTGAGGTTCTCCCCGCTCTCCGCCGCCGCCGCCCAGTCCCGGGGCCGGTACTGGAACTTCTCAGAGTCCAGGTACTCCTCCCGGCCCTGGCCCAGCGCGGCGTTCTCGAACAGCTCGTAGCCGGAGTAGACCCCCATCAGCGGCGACAGGGTGGCGGCCAGCACGGCGCGGATGGTGAAGGCCGGCTTGCCGCCCCACTGCAGGAAGCTGGGCAGGATGTCGGGGGTGTTGACCCAGAAGCTGGGTCGGAAGTAGGCGTCCGACTCGGTGGTCAGCTCGCGCATGTACTCCTCGATCTCCCACTTCTCGTTGCGCCAGGTGAAGTAGGTGTAGCCCTGCTGAAAGCCCGCCTTGCCCAGCGCGTGCATCATCGCCGGCTTGGTGAAGGCCTCGGACAGGAACAGCACGTCCGGGTCGGTGCGGCGGATCTCGCCCAGCAGCCAGGCCCAGAAGTTGACCGGCTTGGTGTGCGGGTTGTCGACCCGGAAGATCCTCACACCATGGCTCATCCAGAGCTTCAGGATCCGCAGGCTCTCGAGGTAGATGCCGTCCCGGTCGCGGTCGAAGTTGATCGGGTAGATGTCCTGGTACTTCTTCGGCGGGTTCTCCGCGTACGCGATGCTGCCGTCGGCCCGACGAGAGAACCACTCCGGGTGCTCGGTGACCCATGGGTGGTCCGGCGCCGCCTGCAGGGCGAAGTCCATCGCCACCTCCAGGCCGAGCGACCTGGCCTTGGCCACGAAGCGGTCGAAGGCATCGAAGTCCCCGAGGTCGGGGTGGATGGCGTCGTGCCCGCCCTCCTCGGCGCCGATCGCCCACGGCGAGCCCGGGTCGCCCGGACCCGGCGTCAGCGTGTTGTTGGCGCCCTTGCGGAACTTGCGACCGATCGGATGGATCGGCGGGACGTAGACCACGTCGAAACCCATCGCCGCCGCGGCCTCGAGCCGCTCGTGCGAGGAGTCGAAGGTGCCGGAGACCCAGGTCTGGCCGTCCTCGTCCCACCGCGCCCCCTGGGAACGGGGGAAGAACTCGTACCAGGACGAGAACAGAGCGGCCCGGCGGTCGACGTAGACCGGGTACTCGGGGGAGGGGGAGACCAGCTCGCGGGGGCCGAACCGGCCCATCGCCGCGCGTACCTCGTCGGCCAGCACCACCTCCAGCCGGTCCTCGACCTGCTGGCCGGACTCTAGGCTCTTGGCCGCGCCGCGGAGCAGGGCGGCGGCCTGGGTGGCGCCGGCCGCGGCGGCCTGGCCGGCCGCGGCGGTGAACAGGGCCTTGCCCTCGGTGCAGACCAGGTAGACGTCGATGCCGGCGGGGATCTTGATCTCCGCGTTGTGCACCCAGGTCTCCCACGGGTCACTCCAGCCCTCGACCCGGAAGGTCCACGGCCCTTCGATCTCGAGGGTGACCGAGGCGGTCCACCAGTCGAACCCGACCGGGGTGGTCCGGTGCATGCCGAACCGGGTCTCCACCCCGTCGGGGTTGGTCAGCACGACCGAGGCGTTGACCGCGTCGTGGCCCTCCCGGAACACCTGGGCCCGGACCGGGATCGACTCGCCGACCGCCGCCTTCGCCGGGTAGGCCCCGCCCTCGACGACGGGGGAGACGTTGACCACCGGGATCCGCCCGATGGGGCTGCCGAGCGCCGGCTCGCGGACCGTCAGCGTGGGCGGGTCGCTGCGCCTGACGGGTGGAGGTCCAGCGTTGGTTGCCGTCACGGGCCCAACCTATCGGTCACGGCCGACGATCAGGCAGGGGTGGGCCGCGCCGGCGACGCCCGACATCGGTGTTCCGCGGGCGCGTACCAGTGCGACCACAGGCCTCAGCCAGTGCGGGACCACTCCACTACGTTGAGCACGTGCGTGCGATCCGACGTTTCACCGTCCGACCTGTCCTGCCCGAGGTGTTGAAGCCGCTCGGCGACCTGGCCCGCAACCTGCGCTGGAGCTGGCACGGCGACACCCAGGAGCTGTTCCGGTCGATCGACCCGAAGATCTGGGACGCCGCCGGCGGCGACCCGATCCGGCTGCTGGCCGACGTCTCGGTCGAGCGGCTCCAGATGCTCTCCGGCGACCGCAAGTTCCTCAAGAGCCTCCGGCTGGTCACCGCGGACCTGGAGGACTACCTCACCGGCGACCTCTGGTACCAGGGCTACGCGGCCGACAACCCCGCCGCCCCGCAGGCGGTCGGCTACTTCTCGCCCGAGTTCGGCATCACCGAGGTGCTGCCGCAGTACTCCGGCGGCCTCGGCATCCTGGCCGGCGACCACCTCAAGGCGGCCAGCGACCTCGGCGTCCCGATCATCGGCGTCGGCCTGCTCTACCGGGCCGGCTACTTCCGGCAGTCGCTGAACCTGGCCGGCTGGCAGCAGGAGACCTACCCGCTGCTGGACCCGAACTCGCTGCCGCTGACCCTGCTGCACGGGCCCGACGGCCCGGTGCGGATCGAGGTGCCGCTGGCCGGGCGGACCCTGCACGCCCAGGTCTGGCTGGCGGAGGTCGGCCGGATCCCACTGCTGCTGCTCGACTCCGACGTGGAGGCCAACGCCGGCTACGAGCGCGAGGTGACCGACCGGCTCTACGGCGGGGGCACCGACCACCGGCTGGCCCAGGAGGTGCTGCTCGGCATCGGCGGCGTCCGCGCCATCCGGGCCTACTGCGCGGTCACCGGCACCCCGGCGCCGCAGGTGTTCCACCTCAACGAGGGCCATGCCGGCTTCCTCGGGCTGGAGCGGATCCGGGAGTACCTGGACTCGGGCGTGGACTTCGACACCGCGCTGGAGCGCAGCCGCGCCGGCACGGTCTTCACCACCCACACCCCGGTGCCGGCCGGCATCGACCGGTTCCCCCGCGACCTGATCGTCAACCAGTTCGGCAACTTCGACGACGTGCCGCTGGACCGGATCCTCGCGCTCGGCGCCGAGGACTACGAGGGCGGGGACCGGGACAAGTTCAACATGGCGGTGATGGGGTTCCGGCTCGGCCAGCGGGCCAACGGGGTCTCGGCGCTGCACGGCGAGGTGTCCCGGGAGATGTTCTCCGGGCTGTGGCCGGACTTCGACACCACCGAGGTGCCGATCACCTCGGTGACCAATGGCGTGCACCACCCCACCTGGGTGCACCGCGACCTGCTGACCCTGCTGGAGGCGCCGACCGGCAGCACCGCGGACTCGGTCGTCGACGGATACGACTGGAACGCGCTCGCCGAGGTGGACAGTCACACGATCTGGGCGCTCAAGCGCAACCTGCGCAGCGAGCTGATCGCCATGGCCCGGACCCGGCTGGCCGAGAGCAGCGCCACCCGCGGGCTGCCCACCGACTGGGTCGCCGGCGTGCTGGACCCGGACGTCGTCACCTTCGGGTTCGCCCGCCGGGTCCCGTCGTACAAGCGGCTGACGCTGATGCTGCGGGACCGGGAGCGGCTCACCGCCCTGCTGACCGACCCGCAGCGGCCGATCCAGATCGTCATCGCAGGCAAGTCGCACCCGGCCGACGAGGGCGGCAAGGCCCTGATCCAGCAGATGGTCCAGTTCGCCGACGACGCCGGCGTCCGCGAGCGGATCGTCTTCCTGCCCGACTACGACATCTCCATGGCCAAGCCCCTCTACCCGGGCTGCGACGTGTGGATGAACAACCCGCTCCGCCCCTACGAGGCCTGTGGCACCTCGGGCATGAAAGCGGCCCTGAACGGGGCGGCCAACCTGTCGATCCGCGACGGCTGGTGGGACGAGTGGTTCGCGCCGGCGTACGGCTGGGAGATCCCGTCCGCGGACGGCATCGACGACCACGACCGGCGCGACGACGTCGAGGCCAAGGCCCTCTACGACATCATCGAGAACGAGATCGTGCCGCGGTTCTACGACCGCGGCCCCGACGGGCTGCCCGAGCGGTGGATCCAGATGATCCGGGAGACCATCGCCGGGCTCGGGCCGAAGGTGCTGGCCTCCCGGATGGTCCGGGACTATGTGACCACCCTCTACGCCCCGGCGGCGGCGTCGGCGGCGGAGATCGAGGCCGCCCCCGGCGGGGCGGGCGCGCTGGCCGCGTGGAAGCAGAAGGTGCGCGCGGGCTGGGACCAGGTGGCGGTGGACCACGTCGAGTCGCTGGACGGCGACCAGGTCGAGGTGGGCACCAAGATCCACGTCACCACACTGGTCCGGCTGGGCGCGCTCACCCCGGACGACATCGAGGTGCAGCTGGTCACCGGGCGGATGGGCAGTGACGAGCGGCTCTACGACCTGCGGGTGAACCCGTTCCCCACCGGGGTCGAGGTGGACGGCGGGCTGCGCCGTTACGAGGGCTGGGTGGAGGCCAAGCGGGCCGGCGCCATCGGCTACACCGTCCG
>CAXTVE010000165.1:291-7106 GCA_964247485.1 uncultured Propionibacteriaceae bacterium | reverse complement strand
GCACCGACGGGCCGGGCATCGTCTACGTGCGGACGCGCAAGGCGGCGGAGGCGTATGCGGCCGACCTGGCCGAGGCCGGGCTGACCGCGGCGGCGTACCACGCCGGGCTCGCTTCCCGGGTCCGCACCCAGGTGCAGGACGACTACTTCCGCCCGGAGGACCTGAGCCTGGCCCGCTTCTTCACCGCACCGAACCCCAAGCCGATGGATGTCGCCAGAGTGCTGGAGGCGTGGCCGGTCGGGACCGAGCCGGACCGGACGGGGATGAGCACCCAGACCGGCCTCAGCCTGCGCACCCTGGGCCGAATCCTCAACCTGATCGGCGACGCGGGCGTCGGGACGGGCCGGCCGAACGTGGTCCAGGTGATCGAGCGGGCGGACGCCTACCGCCAGCTGCAGGAGTCGCGGATCGAGCGGATGCGCGCCTACGCCGAGACCCGCCGCTGCCGGCGGCAGTTCCTGCTCGAGTACTTCGGCGAGCAGACCGCCGACCGGTGCGGCGACTGCGACAACTGCCGGGCCGGGATCGCCGTCGACCAGCTCGACGAGGGACCGTACGCGCTGCAGCAGCCGGTTCGCCACCGGGCCTTCGGCACCGGGGTCGTGATGGGCGTGGACGGGGCGGAGCTCACGGTGCTCTTCGACGACGTGGGCTACAAGACCCTGTCACTGCCCGCGGTCGTCGAACACGAGTTGCTCGAGCTGGTCTGAACCAGTGGCCCGGGCCTGTCGCCTCCGACGGGCTCGAGCCGCGAGGCCTAGCGCCCCAGACCCTCTTTGTCGACGCGGCGGTGGTAGTTCATCCCGGCCAGGCCGCCGAGGATGGCCCCGACGAGGGCGAGCACCGCGACCGCCACGGCGGTGATCACCCCGGCGGTGGTCAGCTGGTCCCGGTTGACCGGGATCTGCGGCACACCGCCCAGGCTGGACAGCAGGTTGAACTGCGCACCGGCCACGGCGGCGAGGATCGCTACCACCACGGCGATGATCAGGGCCCACAGCCAGACACCGAGGCCCTGACGGGCGCCGTTGAAGCGGGCCATCCGGCCGGCCACGTAACCCCCGGCGAAGTAGCTGATCAGCACGATCACCAGCAGCACGATCGCGCCGACCAGGCCGACGGTCTGGGCCGGCGCGGCCGTCGGGTTGGCCGGGTCGACGTTGGTCGTGGCGCCGACCCCCGCACCGACCGCGGCGAGCAGGCCCGTCAGCAGCACGGCCATGCCGGTGGCGGTCAGCCAGCCGAAGAAGCAGGAGCCGAACTTCATGCCGCCGAAGCGCTCCTTCTGCCGGGCGACCACCTCGCGGCGGCTCGGACCCAGGTCGGCCGCCTGCGCACCGGAGGTGGGGGGCGTCGCGGGTGCGGCGGCCACCGGGACGGCTCGTGTCGTCTCGGTGTGCACGCGCTCGGTCCGCACCCGGTCGGGGTCCGTCCGGTCGTTGTCGGGGGTCCGGTCGATGTCGACGTCGTCGCTCCGGTCGGGGTCGGATCCGGGCCGGCGGTCGGGGGGAGGAACAGCAGTGCTCACAGCAGCTAACCTACCCGGGGCGTTTACGCCGTAAACACCCGGGTGGCGACGGTGCGGTGGATCTGCTCGAGCCGGGTCACCTGGTCCAGGGCCCGCGCGAGCTGCTCGTTGATGTCGACCTGTCCCGCCCACGGCGGCTCGGCAACCCGGCTCAGGGCCAGCCAGCCGGCCGACTTGGCGCGTACGGCGTCGACCATGGCCTCCACCTCGATCAGGTCGCTGAGCGGGGCCCGTCGGACCAGGTGGCCGTTGGGCTTGAGCCGCGCGACCCGCTCGCCCAGCCGGAGCGCCGCGCTCTGCACCTGGTCGTGCGGTGTCCGCACCGCCCTCAGCAGCACGCGGTAGGTCCGGCGGTCCTGGTCGACCTCGTCCCGGAGCATGGCCAGCTCGGCGCCGTACGGCCGGTCCCGCTGGCGCGCGGCCGCCCGCCGGAACAGGCTGAGACCGGCGTCGGCAGCGGCGGCGTGGTTGCGCAGGTAGATGGCCAGAGCCCGGTTCATGTCGGCTCCATACCCAATTCCTCGAGGGCTGGAGTTCACCGGGTGCTCAGCCGAGGTCGATCGTGTCGCGAGCAACGTTCTTGCGCTCAAGCCCTGACCAGAAATGGTTTCGACCACGGTCGGCCAGCCGTTCGCGTCAACCCTCTCGATCAACTAGCGTGGTCCCGGCCCGAGTGGGCAGTGAGTCGGCAAAGGGTGGTCAATCGCTGTGCGGCACAAGGTGTCGGTCTCGGGTCGGTCCGCTTCGGGTCGAGCGCGCGGCCGGGTCGTCATCATCTCGGGCAGCTTCGGAGCCGGTCACGACGCTGCCGCCCGTGCCATCGCGGCCCGGCTGACCGGGGCCGGCTACACCGCCGAGCACGTCGACATCGTCAAGCTGATGAGCAAGCCGCTCGGCCGCTCCCTGCAGGCCGCGTATCTGCAGCAGGTCCAGCTCGCCCCGTCGGTCTACCGCTACCTGCTGCGCTACGGCAACCGCAGCGAGGGCATCAACAAGCTGATCATCAAGACCATGCGGCACACCGGCGACGCCCTCGCCGACATCGCCGACCACCAACCGACCGCCATCGTCTCCACCCACCCCTTCGCCAGCCAGGCGCTCGGCGAGCTGCGAGCCCAGGGCGACATCCGGGTGCCGGTCGTCACCTACCTCACCGACATGTCCGTGCACCGGGCCTGGGTACACCCGGCGGTCGACGTGCACCTGGCCCTGGACGACGTTCCCGCCCGTCAGGCCGAGGACCTCGGCGCCCGGGAGACCCGGGTGATCCACCCGGCGGTGCCCGAGAAGTTCTTCGCCCTGCCCGAGGCCCAGCGTTCGCGTGCGCGGTGCCGCCAGCTGCTCGACCTGCCGCAGGACGCCCCCCTGGTCGCGATGACCGGCGGCTCGATGGGCATGGGCCTGCTGGACCGGGCCGCCGAGGAGATCGCCGCGACCGGGATCGCGGTGCCGATCGTGCTGTGCGGCCACAACAAGCGTCTCTACCGCCGGCTCCGCAACCGGAGCTCGCTGATCGCCCGGGACTGGATCAGCGACATCCCGATGCTGCTCACCGCAGTCGACGGCGTGGTCCAGAACGCCGGCGGCTTCGCCTGCCTCGAGGCCCTGGCCGCGGGCAAGCCGACCGTCACCTACCGCTGCATCTCCGGGCACGGGGAGACCAACGCCGCGGCCCTGGACCGGGCCGGGATCGTGCCCTGGATCCGCAGCCACGCCGAGCTGGCGCCGCGGTTGCGGGAGGCCCTGGCCTCGGCCCCGCGCAACCTGTGGGACGTCGGGGACCAGAGCCGCTTCGACGTGGTCGACGCGATCGTGACCGCGCCCGCCGGCGTACGCGGCTAGGGCGCATCCCCTCAGACCTGGTCGAGAACGAGCGGCGGTCCGGTCAGTCGGCCGATCGGCGGCGCACGGCGGCCAGCACGGCGAGCGGTGCGAACACCCAGAACGGGGACTTGGGCATCAGCACCACGCCCCAGGCGCCCAGGGCGACCAGGGTGGCGGGCAGCGCTGCCGGCAGTGGGGCGGGCTGCCGCTCGCGTTCGGTGACGGCGATCCCGTACGCCACCAGGCCGAGTCCGGTCGTGGCGTACCAGAACCCCAGGCCGCGTCGTTCGGCCTGGTCCGGGTCGGCCTCGATCGACCCGATCACTCCCCCGTCCAGGACGCTGCGCACCGAGGACCGGAACAGCACCGGAGTCAGGGCCGAGTGGAGGATCCCGACCGCGACCAGCAGCGGACCGACGACCGGTCGCCGGCCGGTCATGCCACCGCCCGGTCGTCCGACCGCTCCAGCTCGACGGCGAAGCCTTCCCGCCAGCTCGGGTAGCGCGGCTCCCAGTCGAGCTCGGCCCGCGCCTTGGCGTTGGACCCGCCCCGGACCTGCGTCATCATCCGGACCAGGCCCTCGCCGCCGACCAGCCGACCGACCCACGCCGGCACCCGGCGCGGCGGGGGTCCACCGGCGAGCCGGGCCAGCTCCGGCAGCCACTCCGCCACCGGCGCGGGGTCGTCGTCCACCACGTTGTAGACGCCCTGGCCGCGGGTGAGCGCGGCCACCGTCGCCGACGCCGCATCCGCGCTGTGCACGAACGACCAGACCCCCGCCCCGGACCCGACCAGCGGGAACCAGCCCCGGCGCAGGGCGTCGACCTGCGGGCCCTGGCTCAGCGAGCTGCCCGGCCCGTAGAGCCCGCCGTACCGCAGCACCACGCCGTCCGGGTGGTCCTCGAGCACCTGCCGCTCCTGGTCGACGATCGCCCGCAGCGTACGCCGGAACGAGCGCGGGGGGTGCGGCTCGATCGGGTCGTCCTCGGACTTGGCCGCCCCGCCCGTGGTCGCCCCGGGCCAGCCGCAGAAGCTCTGCACGAGCAGCCGCGGCCAGCCCGTGTCGCGCGCCGCCTCGACCAGGTGGGCCGTGCCGGTCGTGCGCAGCGCGTTGGTCACGGCGAACATCTGGTCGAACCGGCGCAGGTTGTTGCCCAGCCGACTGAGCGCGGTGGCCTGGTGCACGATGGCGTGCGGGCGGGTGTCGCGGACCAGCGCCCGCACCGCGTCCCCGTCGAGCAGGGCCAAGGGCCGGTGGGTCAAGCCGGCCGCCGCTGCCGGGGCCCGGGCCGACCGCGTCGTGGCCACCACGTCGGGCCCGGCTGCGAGCAGCTGGGGCACCAGCTGCCGACCGACCACTCCACTCGCTCCGATCACCAATACCTTCATGCCCACATCGTCGGACACCGCGACCCCCCGGAACTGAGACGCGGCTGAGCGGTTGGGCGTAGCGTGAGGAGCCATCCCAACCCCCATCGGAAGGACCAGACATGATCAAGCAGCTGCACGAGCTGGGCGTCAAGAGCGACTACGCCTACATCGGCGGGGTCGCCTCCATCGTGCTGTCCTACGTCACCTACTTCGCCAGCCGGGCCAAGAAGGGCGACGACAAGGCCCAGTCGGACCGCTGGGGCATCTTCATCGGGCACTGGGCGCCCACCTTCTTCGCCCTCGGCATCGCGCTCCGGCTCGAGGAGCAGGACGACTGATCAGGTTCCCTTAGTTCGGCCGGCGCCCGTAGGCTGTTGCCCTGGCGAGGCACTTGGGGGCCGGCATGACGTCGCTGTGGTCATCGACGGACTTCCCTTACACCTGCCTGCGTGACCGGCAACGGACCGAGGCCTTCGCCGTGGCGATCGCCGCCACGGTCCGGCCCGGCGACGTGGTGCTGGACGCCGGGGCCGGTACCGGGATCCTGTCGCTGCTCGCCGCCCGGGCCGGCGCCGCGCAGGTGTTCGCGGTGGAGATCGACCCGGTGCTGGCGCACTACCTGCGGCGGACGGTCGTGGCCAACGGGCTGGACGGCGTGATCACGGTGCTCGAGCAGGACGCCCGTGACTTCGTCGACGTCGAGGTGTCGGCACTCACCATCGAGCTGGTGGAGACCGGGCTGATCGACGAGACGCTGGTCGAGGTCTTCAACGGGCTGGTCGCGGCCGGAGTGGTCGGCGGCGGGACCCGCTGCCTGCCGGGGGCGTACACGACCTCCCTGCAGTTCGGCTACGCGGACCCGGAGCTGTACGGGTTCACCTTCGAGCTCCTGCGGCACGACTGGAGCTACTACGACCACGACCCGCGGGCGTGGGCGCCGAGCCGGTTCGCGGCGGTCGGCGAGCCGCACCGAGTCTGGAGCGGCACGCTGGGCGGGCGGGCGATCGACCCCGACGTACGCGCCCGGCTGACCGTCCCGTCAGGTGCGGGCCCGATCAACGCGCTGCGGCTGACCGGGACCCTGGACCTCCCGGGCTACGGCACCTTCACCGACTCACCGACCCTCAACGGGCCGAAGATCATCCCGTTGGCGGTGCCCGAGGACACCACCGCCGTCGATGTCGCGTACACCATGGGGGGCGGCTACCCGACCTTCACCTGCACGGCGGTCAGCTGAGCCGGATCGTGTCGCCGACCCGGACCGCGCCCCGGGTCGCGACCGACCCGTAGACTCCGAGGCACAGGTCGCGCTCCTGGGCGATGGCCCGCAGGACCGCCGGCTCCCGCTGCAGCGTAGCCGGGTTGACGTTGACCAGGGCGCAGCGCGGGTCGCGCTCGTCGACCCGGACCACCGCGGAGCCGATCTCCAGCGAGCGGCCGACCCACGCGTCCTCCGGGAAGTCCGACTCGCCGGGGGCGTCGACCACCAGGTTGGCTCGGAAGCGAGACGGGTCGAGGTCTGCTCCCACCCGGCGGCTCAGGGCGGCCACGCTCTGCAGCGAGATCAGCGCGACCGGCGCGGCGTCGGGGACGCCGCGGTTCTGCCGGAGCACGGAGACGCCATCACCGAGCTCCGCGGCCAGCGCCGGGTCGTCGATCTCCAGCACCGCCCCGGCCGGTGTGGCGACCCGGACCAACGACCGGTCGGGCGTCTCCGGGTCGACCAGCTCCGGCCGGTAGTGGTGCATGACCGGCTGCTGGCGGATGGTCAGCCAGGGAAATCCGTTCCGCTGCTGGCCCGGGCGGACGAAGGCCCACTTCCGGTCACCGGCCAGCCCCGACCAGGTCAGGTCCGCCTCCGTGAGCTGCTCGCCGGCCATGGACTTGACGGGGAACCGCCACAGCCCGACCACCTTACCTACGTTCATGAATGTATGTAGAGTCTCGATGTCATGGAGCCCAGCCTGACACCCCCCGCCTACCCCGTCGCGGCGGCCGGCCTCGGCGCCCCCTCGGGGGGGCGCCCCCCCGCCGCCCCGCGGGGCCCCCCCCCCGCGGCGCGGCGGGCGGCGGCCCCCCCGCCCCTGGCCCG
>CAXTVE010000165.1:0-256 GCA_964247485.1 uncultured Propionibacteriaceae bacterium | reverse complement strand
CACCTGGTCGACCAGGAGTCCGACCCGGTGACCGCCCTGACCACGCTGGCTCGCGCCCACGCGGTCTTCTGCCGCCGCGACTTCGCGCGGGTCGCGATGGCGCTCCGGGTCGAGTTCAGCGGGCAGGACCACCCGGTCGGGAGCATGGTCGAGCACGCGTACGCGCTGCTCACCGACCGCTGCCACCGGCTGATCACCACCGGGCGCCGGCTGGGCACGATCCCCCGCGGGGCGCCGTCCCGGACCGTCGCCCAGG
>CAXTVE010000164.1:6071-7111 GCA_964247485.1 uncultured Propionibacteriaceae bacterium | reverse complement strand
GCCACGGTGTTGGCGGTCAGCCCGACCAGCGCGTCCGGCCCCACCAGGTCGCGGACGGCCGCCACCGGCAGGTCGTGCTGGCCGACGTGCACGCCGCTCACCCGGGCCCCGGCCCGGCGCGCGGCCAGGAAGACGTCGACCCGGTCGTTGATCACCAGGGCGACCGACTCGGGCAGCACCGCGGCGACCTGCAGCACGGTCTCCAGGAAGACCCCGGCGTCGGCCGCCTTCTCCCGCACCTGCACCGCCGTCACCCCGCCGGCCACGGCCGCGGCGACCAACCCCGGCAGGTCGTGCCCGGCGGCCCCCGCCTGCGCTCGGTCGGTGACCAGGTAGACCGACAGGTCGGCGTCAGACAACATCGATGCGCACCCGCTCGGCCAGCTCCTCCGGCGTCAGGGCCGCCAGCGCGTCCAGGAACGCCACCGCGAAGGAGCCCGGCCCGGCGCTCCGTGCGGCCGCCTGCTCCGCGGCCACCGTGTAGTGCCCGATCGCCGCGACCGTGGTGGCCAGCCGGTCGTCGTCGACCGCCGCGTACGCAGCCATCACCGCCCCCAGGGCGCAGCCGCCCCCGGTCACCCTGGTCAGCAGCGGGTCGCCGTTGGCCACCCGCACCGTCCGGCCCAGGCCCACGACCAGGTCGACCGGGCCGGACACCGCCACCACCCCGCCCGTTCGCTCCGCCAGGGCGGCGGCGGCCGCGTACGCGTCCTCGACCCCGGCGGTGGCGGCGACGCCCCCCCCGCCCACCCCCCCGCCCGCGCCCGGCGTTGGCCGTGAAGTTGGTGACCACGGCGTTGGTCAGGCACTGGACCAGCGGGGTCGATTCCCGGACCCGCTGCAGCGCGGAGACAGAGAAGGCGGTCAGGTCGGTGGTGGGCATCCATGACATCCCTTCGCTAGTACGAACTAGATCAGGTTCGACGGGTGTGATCTCAGCCCGCGTGTGCGGGCACCCCGTGTCCAGCCGCCCACTCTACGTCCCCCGAAGTAGAAGCGCCGCCGGGCGTCCGGGAGCGCCACCACGCTGACGTAGCGCA
>CAXTVE010000164.1:0-6061 GCA_964247485.1 uncultured Propionibacteriaceae bacterium | reverse complement strand
CCCCCCCCCCCGCCCCCCCCCCCCCGCGCGGGGGGGGGGCCGCCCCCCCGGGGGGGCTGACAAGTCGGAGGGCCTTAGCTGCGCATCGAGGCGATCAGCCGGTCCACCCGGTCGTCGACCGACACGAACGGGTCCTTGCACAGCACGGTCCGCTGCGCCTGGTCGTTGAGCTTCAGGTGCACCCAGTCGACGGTGTAGTCGTTGCGGCCCTCCTGGGCGGCCCGGATGAAGTCGCCGCGCAGCTTGGCCCGGGTGGTCTGCGGCGGCACCGACTTGGCCCGGAAGATGGCCGGGTCGCTGGTCACCCGGGCCGCCAGCCCGCGCGCCTCCAGCAGGCTGAACAGTCCTCGGCCCCGCCGGATGTCGTGGTAGGCGAGGTCCAGCTGGGCGATCCGGTGGTCGGCCAGGCTGAGCCGGTGCTTGGCCGAGTAGCGGTCCAGCATCCGCAGCTTGATCGCCCAGTCGATCTCGGTGTCGACCAGGGCCAGCTTGTCCTCGGCGACGGCCCGCAGCGTACGCTCCCACAGGTCGAGCACCCGGTCCACCACCCGGCCGCCCAGGCCCTCGCGCCGGACGAACTCGTTGACCTTGTCGTAGTACTCGGTCTGCAGCTCCAGCGCGGAGATCCGCCGGCCGTTGGACAGGGCCACCTTGACCTGCCCCGTCCGGTCCCGGCTCATGTCCCGGATGGCCCGGATCGGGTTCTCCAGGGTGAAGTCGCGCATCGGCACCCCGGCCTCGATCAGCCGCAGCACCAGCTCGGCCGTGCCCACCTTGAGCAAGGTGGTGGTCTCGCTCATGTTGGAGTCGCCGACGATGACGTGCAGCCGCCGGTACCGCTCGGGGTCGGCGTGCGGCTCGTCGCGGGTGTTGATGATCGGCCGGCTGCGGGTCGTCGCCGAGGAGACGCTCTCCCAGATGTGCTCGGCCCGCTGGCTGACCGAGTACTCCGCACCCCGGGCGGTGTGCAGCACCTTGCCGGCCCCGCAGATCAGCTGCCGTGACACCAGGAAGGGCACCAGCACGTCGGTGACCTTGGAGAAGTCGCCGATCCGCGAGATCAGGTAATTCTCGTGGCAGCCGTAGGAGTTGCCGTGACTGTCGGTGTTGTTCTTGAACAGGTAGATGTCGCCGCTGATCCCCTCGCTGGCCAGCCGCTGCTCGGCGTCGACGATCAGGTCCTCGAGGATCCGCTCGCCGGCCCGGTCGTGGTTGATCAGCTGGACCAGGTCGTCGCACTCGGCCGTCGCGTACTCCGGATGGGACCCCACGTCGAGGTAGATCCGCGAGCCGTTGCGCAGGAACACGTTGCTCGACCGGCCCCAGGTCACCACCCGCCGGAACAGGTAGCGCGCCACCTCGTCCGGGGTCAGCCGGCGGGTGCCGCCCGAGGTGCAGGCCACCCCGTACTCGGTCTCCAGTCCGTAGATGCGACGGTCCACGACGCTCCCCTCGTCTTGCCCGGCCGGCGGGTCAGCCGCCGGTGAGATCGAGCAGGCCGCCCAGCTCTTCCCGGGTCAGCTCGCGGAACGCGCCGATCTTGAGCGTCCCCAGCCGCACCGGTCCGATCCCGGTCCGCGACAGCCGGACGACCGGGTGGCCGACCGTTTCCATGGTACGGCGCACGATGTGGTTCCGGCCCTCGTGCAACGTGATCTTGACCAGGGAGCGTTCGCCGGTGCTGGAGACGACCTTGACCGCGTCAGGCCGCACCGGACCGTCGTCGAGGGTGATGCCCTGCCGCAGCCGCTTCACCGTCGGGGGGGTCACCACGCCGGTGACCTCGGCCAGGTAGGTCTTGGGCACCTCGTAGGAGGGGTGGGTCAGTCGCTGGGCGAAGTCGCCGTCGTTGGTCAGCAGCAGCAGGCCCTCGGTATCGGTGTCCAGCCGGCCCACGTGGAACAGCCGGGACTGCTTGCCCGTCCGCAGCTTGGCCAGCAGGTCGTCGACCGTCCGCCGGCCCTGCGGGTCGTCGAGGGTCGACACCACGCCGCGGGGCTTGTTCAGCACCAGGTAGAGGTGCCGGCGGGGCGGCGGGATGCGGGACCCGTCGACCCGGATCACGTCGGTCTCCGGGTTCACCCGGCGGCCCTGCTCGGTGACGGTGCGGCCGTTCACCTCCACCCGGCCCGCGTCGATCAGCGCCTCACCCGCCCGGCGCGACCCCACCCCGGCCGCGGCCAGCACCTTCTGCAGCCGGATCCCCTCGGTTTCACTCACCGGTCCAGTGTGCCCAACCACTCCGACAGCGCCGCACCGATGGGTCCCGAGGAGTCCTCGGGCAGGAAGTGCCGGCCTGGCACGGTCACCTCGGTCTGGTTCGGCCAGCGCCGGCAGTGCTCCCGGGATGGGCCGGTGAGCAGGGCGCCCGGATCCCCGTTGACGAGCAGCTTGGGCACGTCGCTGGCCGCCATCCAGGCGGCGTTGGCCGCGGCCACCGCGTGCACGTCGGCCGGCTCACCGTCGAGCGGGATCTCGCGGGCCCAGGTCAGCATCGGCCGGCGGGACTCGCCCGGCGTGGCGAACGGCCGCCGGTACGCGGCCAGCGTGGCCGGGTCGAGGGTCCGCAGCGTGCCGGCCTGGAGCACCACCTCGATGAAGACGTTCTCCTCCAGGACGAGCCGCTCCCCCGCCGGCCCGCGCATCGCCCGGAACAGGCCCGGCGCCGGCGCGTTGGGTGCGCTCCAGGACAGCGGTCCGACCAGCGTCTCCAGATAGGCGACGCCCCGGACCGCCGCCGGGTGGCGCCTGGCCCAGTCCATGGCCAGCACCCCGCCCCAGTCGTGGCCGACCAGGACGAGCGGACCGAGGTCGAGCTGGTCCAGCAGCCCGTCCAGGACCCGGCGATGGTCGACGAAGCGGTAGCGGCCGGGACCCGGGTCGGGCAGCGGATCGGATCCGCCCATGCCGACCAGGTCCGGGGCGACGCAGCGGCCGGACCGGCTGAGCATCGACAGCACGTCCCGCCACAGGTAGGAGGACGTGGGGTTGCCGTGCAGCAGCACGATCGCCGGTCCCGTTCCCGCGTCCCGGTAGGCGATCCGCAGCCCCTCCACCACCGCGTACGCGGTCACGCCGGCGCGGTCTCCGGCTCCGGGCGCACCTCGGCCAGCTGGCCGAGCTCGGCCTCCAGCTCCTCGACCGCGGGCAGGTGCGGAGCCAGCGGCGGCAGCTCGTCCAGGGTGCGCAGGCCCATCCGCTCCAGGAAGTAACTGGTGGTCGCGAAGACCACCGCGCCCGACTCGGGGTCGTGACCGGCCTCCTCGATCAGCCCGCGGGCCAGCAGCGTCCGGATGACGCCGTCCACGTTGACGCCGCGCACCGCCGACACCCGCCCGCGGGAGATGGGCTGCCGGTAGGCGATCACCGCCAGCGTCTCCAGGCCGGCGGCCGACAGCTTGGCCTGCTGCCCCTCGATCACGTACGCCGCCACCAGCTCCGCGTGCGCCTCGCGGGTGTAGTAGCGCCAGCCGCCGCCCAGCTCGCGCAGCTCGAAGCCGCGCCCGGTCTCGTCGTAGAACGCGGCCAGCTCGGCCAGGGCCTCGCCCACCTCCGCCTCCGGCACCCCGACGGCCTGGGCCAGGTCCGTGGCGCTCATCGGCTCAGCGGCCAGCAACAGCAGCGCCTCCAGCGCTCCGCCCACGTCCCCGGTCGCCAACGGGCCGGGCGGCAGCAGCGCGGGTGCGGGCTCCACCTCGGACAGCTCGGGGCTCATCGGGGCTCCTCCTCGTCGGCCGGCGGTGCGGGGGGCAGGTCGAACTCGTCGGAGATGTCCAACTCCCCGTCCTCGGTACCGGTCCAGCGCACGGTCAGCTCACCCAGCGGGGTCAGCTGCTCGAACGCCACCGCCCCCTCCCGGAACAGCTCCAGCAGAGCCAGGAAGCGGGCCACCGTCGTCACCAGGTCCGGTGCGTCGCCGGTCAGTGCCCGGAACGTGCACGCCCGAACCCGCCGCAGCCGGTCGGTGATCACCACCGCCTGGTCGCGCACGCTGACCTGCGGCGTGTGCAGGTGGGCCAGCGACACCACATCGGCCTGCTTCGGGGCGAGCGCGCGGGCTGCGAGGGCGGCGAGGCGGTCGGGCCCGATCGGGATCGTCACCTCGGGCAGCAGGCGGGCGAAGCGCGGCTCCACGCCGGCGTCCCGGGGCAGCCGTCGGCCCTGCTCCTCCAGGGTGATGGCCAGCCAAGCCGCCACCTGCTTGAACGCCCGGTACTGCAGGAGCCGGGCGAACAGCAGGTCGCGGGCCTCCAGCAGGGCCAGGTCCTCGGGGTCCTCGACGTCGCCCGTCGGCAGCAGCCGGGCCGCCTTGAGGTCCAGCAGGGTCGCCGCGACCACCACGAACTGGCTGGTCTGGTCCAGGTCCCACTCCGGGCCCAGGCCCTTGATGTGGGCGATGAACTCGTCGGTGACCGTGGACAGTGACACCTCGGTGATGTCGAGCTTGTGCCGCGAGATCAGCTGCAGCAGCAGGTCGAAGGGTCCGGTGAAGTTGTCCAGGGTCACCGAGAACGCGCTCGGGGGGGTGACGTCGTCCGGGGTGACCGAGAAGGACGTCGGCCGCTCGGACACCGCCGTCACGACGACGTGAGCCGGCGCACCACGTCAGACTCCCCGCCGTTGGTCTCCAGGTCGGCCAGCGCCGCCGCGATCGCCTCGCGGACGATCCGGCCCCGGTCAACCGCCATGCCGTGCTTGGCCCGCAGGGTCAGCCGGGCCTGCTCCAGCGCCAGCAGTTCCTCCTGGCTCACGTACACGGTGATCTTCTCATCGTGCCGCACCCGGCCGGTGCCACGCGGAGGCGCCGCCCGCCGGATCGGCGTCGGCTCGGTGAGGGGCGGCTCTGCGACTTTCGTGTCGCGGAACAGCTCGGCAGCACCAGGAAGACTTACTCGTCGTGACATCGGGCCAGCACCTCGCGCGCCAGTGTGCGGTACGCCGTTGCCCCCGGTGATGTCGTGGCGTATGTGGTGATCGGTTCCCCCGCCACCGTAGTCTCGGGAAATTTCACGGTCCGCCGAATGACGGTGTGAAATACCCGATCGCCGAATGCCTGGACCACCCGCTCCAGGACCTCGCGGTTGTGCAATGTTCTCGGGTCGTACATGGTGCCCAGGATCCCGAGGATCTCGAGCCTGGGATTCAGTCTATCGGTCACCTTGGTGATCGTGTCAGTCAGCAGAGCAATCCCGCGGAGTGCGAAGAACTCCGTCTCCAACGGCATGATGACCTTGTCGGCCGCGGTCAGCGCATTGATGGTCAGCAGCCCCAGCGACGGGGCGCAGTCGATCAGGATGACGTCGTAGCGCGACTTGACCCGCTCCAGCACCCGCAGCAGCGTCTGCTCGCGCGCCACCTCGGACACCAGCTGCACCTCGGCGGCGGACAGGTCGATGTTGCTGGGCAGGATGTCCAGGTTGGCCACCCCGGTGCGGTCGATGACCTCGTCGATCGAGGTGTCCCGGCTCAGCAGCAGGTCGTAGATGCTGTGCTCGAGGGTGTGCGGGTTGACCCCCAACCCCACCGAGAGCGACCCCTGCGGGTCGAAGTCGACCAGCAGCACTCGTCGGCCCAGCTCGGCCAGCGCTGCGCCCAGGTTGATGGTGGTGGTCGTCTTGCCGACCCCGCCCTTCTGGTTGCACATGGCGATGACGATGGCGGGACCGTGGCTGGACAGCGGCGCCGGCTCCGGGAGCTCCGGCCAGGGGCGGCCGGTCGGTCCGAGCGGCACCTTCCCGTTGGCCTTGGTCACCGCCGGCTCCACGAGAAGGTCGACCGGCTGGGACTTCGCCACGCCTCCGCCTCCTCGTTCGACCTGCCCCGTGCGTTCCTGCTCGGGACACCCTAGTACGCGCGCGGGTGCGCGGTCAGGTAAACCTCCCGCAAATGGTCCACGGTGACGAGGGTGTAGATCTGGGTGGTGGTCACCGACGCGTGACCCAGCAGCTCCTGGACCACCCGGACGTCGGCGCCGCCCGCCACCACGTGAGGGGCGAAGCTGTGCCGCCCGGTGTGCGGCGCCCCCACGGCGGGCACGCCGGCCCCCTCGGCGCCCTCCCCC
>CAXTVE010000163.1:0-7118 GCA_964247485.1 uncultured Propionibacteriaceae bacterium | reverse complement strand
CGTGACGCACCGAGGCACGCAGGCGCCTTGCACGATCGGGCTTCTCGGCGGACCGGGCGCCGGCAAGAGTTTCGCGCTGGCCCGCCTCCTGTCGCAGGTCGCGCAGATCAGCGCCGCCGCCGGCCGCACCCGTCCCGACGACGCGACGTGGTGCGCCCCGAGCGCGACCACCAGCTTCGGGTCGCCCAGCGTGCTCGGGCGGTTGCCGAGGATCTCGCGGGCGACGGTGTGCACGGCCCGGACGTAGGACGACCCCCCGGTCAGGTAGAGCGCGTGCAGGGACGTCGGGTCGACGTCGGCCTGCTGCAGGGCCCGCTGCACGAGGTCGTGGACCCGGCTCATCTCCGGGGCGACCAGGTGGTCGAACTGCTCGACGGTGATGGTGACCGCGGCAGTGTGGGCGCCGACCGCCACCGCGACGTCGGCGTACTGCCAGTCGGTGAGCGCCTCCTTGGCCCGCCGGACCTGGTCGTGCAGCGTTCGGAGCGCCCCGAGGTTCTCCCGGCGGGAGAGGGCCGCGTTCAGCTCCGAGTGCCCGAGGCGGTCGAGCTCCTCGCGGACCCAGGCGGTCAGGATCAGGTCGAGGTCGGCGCCGCCGAGGTCGGGCGCCCCGGCGTAGCCGGCCACGCTGAAGGGCTGGACGGTGTCGTCGGTCCGCCGCAGCACCGCGACGTCGCAGGTGCCGCCGCCGTAGTCGAGGACGGCGACCGTCGCCCCGGCCGGCACCTCGGCCCGCCGGGCGAACCAGGACACCGCGGCGATCGGTTCGGAGACCAGACGGACCGTGTCGACCGGGATACCCGACCGCTCCCAGGCCGCCAGCAGAGCCCGCTTGCGTACGCCGGCCCAGTCCTGCGGATGGGTCAGGACGACCGTGTCCGGGGTATCGCTCCCCGCGTAGCGGGCGGCCCGGCGGACGACGAACCGCAGCACCTCGGCGACCAGGACCTCCGGAACCACCTCGCGGTCGGCGAGCCAGACGGAGTCCTCCCCGAGGTGCCGCTTCGGCGAGGCGAGGTACGCCTCGGGCGCGGACAGCATGGCGTGCCGCGCGTCGGTACCGACGAGCAGCCCGGTCGGCCCCACCATCACCGCCGACGGCATCTGGTCGGACTCGCTGGACAGCTTGACCGTCCACGGCGGTTCCGCTCCGACCCGTACCGCGGCCGCGGTGTTGGAGGTGCCGAAGTCGATGGCCAGGGTCCAGCCCGCCCTCGATGGTGAGCTCGCAAGCTCGCTCACGCCGGCCTCCGGGTCGGGGCGGTCGCGCGACGGGCGATCAGCTGGTAGGACCGGGCCAGCACCCGTGCCGCCTCGGCCTCCGTCCGGTCAACGCCCAGCGCCAGGTCCGACATCGCCGCCGCGGCGCGCCGGCGGGCCGTCGCCGCGACCTCGGTCGCCCCTGCCTCGGCGGGCAGACCCACTCGGACGGCATCGGTCGCATCACGCACCACCTGCTGCAGGGGCTCGAGCAGGACCGACCCGCCCGACCGGGCCAGCAGGGCCTCCAGGGCGTCCATCTCCTGCAGCCCGTGCAGGTCCGGGTCGAGCGTCGCCTGCTCGATCAGGGATCGGGCCCGTTCGCGGGCGGGCAGCCCCTCCGCCACGGACTCCAGCACCCGGAGGCAGCGCGCCGCCTTGATCAACCGGGTCCGCGGGAGCAGCCGGTCGCGGACCGCCGCCTCCAGGCCACGCAGCCCCGAGGCGTCCTCGCACCACGCGCGCAGGGCCGGCGCGCCCTGCGCCGCGACCCGGCTGCCGCCGGCCACGCCGTACGGCCCGAACAGCGCGAAGAGCCGCTCGACCTGATCGGATTGCAGGCCGGCCGGCAGGTCGAGCTGCCGCCAGACCCGCAACAGCCTCGGGTCCAGGCCGCCGAGGGCAGCCAGCTGCCGGGCGGCCTCCTCGTCGACCTGGCCGGTCCGGGCGGTCTGGGCGAGCAGTCCCGACAGCGCCACCACCGTGGAGAGCTCGGCCGTCCCCGCCTGCGCGAGCTGGTGGGCGTACGCGCCGGCCTGGGCCATCGGGTCGCCGTCCGGGGCGCCGAAGACGTCGGCCTGGGAGAGCACACCGACCGCAGTCAGCGGGGAGGCGCCGGTCTGACCGGTCGTCGCCCGGAAGCGGCGGAGGAAGTCGCGATCCCCGCCGCGCGCCGAGTCGCGCACGACGAAGAGCAGGGCGTCGGCCTGCCCGGCCGCCGCGGCCGAGTCGTCGGTGCCGAGGATGGCGCTCCGGGTGGCACTGTCGTTCTCGGCGGTCAGGGAGTCCAGCCCTGGCGTGTCGATCAGGGTGAGGTCGCGGAGCGCTCCGGCCTGGAGGTGCACGACGAGCCGGGACCCCGCCGGCACGGCACCGCCGAGGTCATCCGGCAGCTCGCCACCGCTCAGCGGGACATCCTGGGTCGTCCCGTCCGCCGACTCCAGGCAGGCCCGGTCCGGCGACCCGTATCGGTACCAGGTGACGATCCTGGTGCACTCCCCTGCTGCGGTGGGGGCGATGCGGCGGCCGACCAGGGCGTTGACCAGGGTTGACTTCCCCGCCTTGACCCGGCCCACCACCGCGAGCCGGAGCGGCTCGCGCAACGAGGTACGCAGATCCTCGACCGTCCGCCGGGCCGGGGCCCATCCCGTCAGCGCCGTGAGCTCCCGGCACAGCCGGTCCAACCGGTCGAGCGCCGGCTCCGTGGCGGCGGTGGGCGTCACGAGACGTCCGGGTCATCGTCGGGGTCGTCCTGGTCTGGGTCGGCGACCTCGGTCGGTCCCCCGTCGAGGTCGTCGCCCGGTTCCTCGACGCCGTCCAGCCAGCCGTACGGGTCCGGGCCGGCGTCGTCTCCGGCGTCGTCTCCGGCCGGATCGTCGGCGAACAGCTCATCGGGGTCCGCGAACCAGGCGCCTGGATCTCCGGCATCGGGCACCAGGTCGCTCAGGTCCGCGTGGACGGCGTCCGGGTCGAGGGCGTTGGCCAGCACCCGCATCCACACGGTGTCGGGGGGTGCGTCCAGCTGGGCCAGCAGCCCGCTCAGTTCGTCCACAGCACAACCTCCATCGGTCGAAGTACGGTCCCCGCGCGCCGCCACCCGGGCCGGACGATGCGGGACACGGTTCCCGGTTGTCCGTCGTCACCGGTGTCGCGGTCGACCACGGTCTGCCAGGCCGGGTCGAAGGGGCAGCCGGGTTCGGCGGTGATGATCTCGACCCCGGCCCGGCGGAGCACCTGCCGGATCTGCGATCGAACGGCCACGTTTCCCTCGGCCAGGTCGTGGACCCCCAGCAGACCGTCTACCAGCTCATCGACCGCACCGGGGTCGGGCCCGACGGCCGCCCCCGGTGGCCCGACCGCCGGAGCGGACCGGCCGGTGGCCCGCACCAGCACCGTGACGGCGCAGACGAGAAGTCCGACGACCGCCACGGTGCCGAGCACGGACCAGGACGTCACCTGCGGGGGCGGAGGAGGTGAGCGCCCAGCAGGACGGGAAGAACCACCCATGGGTGGTCCACCGCCCAGGAGACGACGCCGGCCAGCTGTCCGTCGTTCTCCGACGCCGCCGGCGCCGCCTCCGGTGCGTCCACGGTGGCGGGATCGACCGTCGGCTCGGCCGCCGCGCCCGCCGGCTCGAAGTCGGTCGTGGGCATCTCCCCCGCCGGTGTGTCGCAGACCAGCGCGGTGTGGCCCGAGTCGGCCCAGGCGTCCTCGAGGTCGCTGATCTTGACCTCGAACTCGCTGCCGTCGGGCTGGCCGGGGTCGGCGAGGATGGCCACCCCGCGGTCCAGGTCGAACCCGGTCAGCACCACGGCGTGGTCCAGGGTGTCGTCCTCCACGGCCTCGCCGGTCCACAGCTCACCGCTGTCCACGTAGAGCATGACGCCCCGGCCGTCCTCCACGAACTCGATCAGGCTGGGTACCGACAGGTCGGTCATCGTCTCGGCCGGCACCCCGGCGTCCTCGAGCAGGGCCTCGCCACCCTCGATGGTCAACCCCGGCACCCCATCGGGCCCGACCACGAACAGGTGCAGCTCGTTGGCTCGGTCCACGAAGTGCTGCTCGTCCGCGTAGTGCTCACCGGTGTACTCGCTGACGATCTGGGCGATGCTGGCCGGGACGCAGAAGCCGTTGGCCGCCTGCCAGAACCAGTGCTCGGCCGCACCCTCGGGATCACCGACCAGCACCCCGTCCTCTACGACACCGCCCTCGGTCGGCGGCTCCCCGCTGTCGTAGGGAGCGTCCGGCAGGAAGGGACCGGTCGGGTCGGACGGGTCGACCGGTTCCGTCGAGTCCTCGGGAACGATCGGCGGGTCAGCGTCCGACTGCTCATCGGTGGGGGCCGGATCGCTCGCGGACGGGTCCCCGAACGTGGTGTCCAGCAGCTCGACGAACTCCGGGAAGGTCCCGGCGAACTCCACCCGACTGAGGACGCCGTCGGACTCGAACGTGCCGTCTCCGTCCTCGTCGACCTGCAGCCGGTAGCCGTCCGGAGTCTCGGTGATGAGCAGCTCCGGGCGTCCGTCCCCGTCGATGTCGACCTTCAGGGTGTCGGCTTCCTGGTCGCTGTCGGTGTCGGACAGCACCACGAACTTGTCGGCATCGACCTGGAACAGCCAGGCGTCGATCGTGCCGTTGTCGTCGGTGTCGATGGGCTCGGGGATCCCGAGGACATCCTCGGGGAAATCCTCGGTCGACTGGTCGCCCACCTCGATCTGGTCGGTCATGGCTGACCCCTTCCTGTGGTTGTGGTTGCTGCGTTGGATGCCGACGGGGTCGCCGATGTTCCCGGCGATCCGGCGAGGACCGCGAGGCGCTGGTCCAGCTCGGCCCGCTGGGCGACCAGGGCAGCCCGTACGCGCTCGAGGTTTCGGGCCGAGGCCACCCGTTCGGCCTCGCTCCGACCGGCGGCGGCGCGGGCCGCCCGCACCGACGCCTCGAGCTCCTGGACGGCGGTGGCGAGGTGGTCCTCGACGGCCGTGTGCAGCTCCGGGCGGATCTCCCTGAGCACCGCGTCCACCGCGGCGGACAGGTCCCGCCGCAGGGCGTTCACCGAGTCGGTGACCGCGGCCGCCAGGCGCTGCTGCCCTTCCCGCCGGCGCCGGAAGATCGCGGTGTAAGCGACCCAGCCACCAGCCACGATGAGGCCGAACGGGCCGCCCAGACCGATCACCGTCGCCATGGTGGTGCCGAGAAAGGCGCTGGAGGCCAGGGACGGGTCGACGAGACGACTGGAGTGACGCGGGCGACGACGGACGCGCGGTGCCATCCCGGGCAGCTCGGTCGGCAGCAGGTCCGACGCGAGGGGCGGCGCCGCCGTCAACCCGGAGAACGCCGCCTCCACCACCCGGGAGACGCCCACCTCGACGGTCTGCCGCACCGCGTCGACGATGGCCGCCATCTCGGACTGGAGCAGCTGGTCGAACTTCTGCTCCGCGCCCTTGGCCAGGGAGACCCGACCGGCGTGGATGTCGGCGGTGACCCTCTCCACCATCCGGTCCCCGGCGTCGTTCAGGCTGCGGATCGCCTCCTCGCGGACCCGGCCGAGGTCACGCTCCACGTCCAACCGGGACCGCTTGAGATGGCGGCGGAGCCGAGCGATCTCCGCCACCTCGGCGTCGACATCGGGGACGATCTCGCCGCGGGTGGTCTCCAGCTCGTGGCCCAGGGCGGCCTCCGCTCTCAGCAGACCGGAGTGACCGGCCCGCAACGCGTTGGTCAACGAGAGCCGGTCGTGGTCGGCGACGACTGTGGCCAGGGCCGCGGCCAGCTCGGCCAGCCCCGAGCCGCGCTCGAACAGGTCGGCGACCTCGGAGGGCAGTGACCGCGCCTCCACCGCCTGTGCGGCCGCGACGGGAAAGACCGGAGCTTCAGCGAACCGGGGGGCGTGCTGACGGAGCAGCTGCCGGTTCTCGGCCAGCACCTCGGGCCATCCGCCGGGATTCCGGTCGACCTTGGTGAGGACGAAGATGACCCGGTCGGTGGCGTCCGCGAGGGCGGTCAGCAGCCGGAGCTCCGGGGCGGTCAGCACCTGTCCACCGTCGGAGACGAAGAGCAGGGCCGACGCCTGCGCGGCGAGGGAGGTCAGGACGGCGATCGCCCCCGTGTCGAGGCCGCTCACGCCCGGGGTGTCGAACACCGCCAGGCCCTGCAGCCACCGCTGGGCGACCGCGGCCCGCGCGCCGACCGGACGCGGCCCGTCGGGGCCGTCCGTCGCGGCTCGGCTCAGCAGGTCGGCGACCGGCTCGATCCGGGTGGAGCCATCGGGCAGGGTCAGCTCGGCCGAGCCCACGGGCAGGCCGTCGGCCGGCGGGACCACCGCGACCACCCCGAGCACCTCGGCGTGATCGGTCGCGCAGATCTCGACGCCGGCCAGGGCGTTCACCAGGGTGCTCTTGCCCCGCTGGACCTCGCCCACCACGACCGCGACCGGCGGATGGTCGGCCCGGAACTTGCCCCGCTCGACCAGGTCGGCCGCGGCCGGCTGTCCGCGCTCCCGCAGCAGCCGGGCCGTCCGGTCAAGCAGCTGCGAGGTCTCGCGGGTGAGGCGGAGACGGGCGCCGGGGATCGGCGCTACGGAGGTGGTGGTCATCAGCCCGACCGGGGGGTCCGGATGGTCACAGGGTCCGCACAGTGGCCTGGACCCGGTCGAAGTCCTTCTGGTGCGCCGACCGGTCCTCGGCTCGACAGAAGAGCAGCACCGCGCCCGGTCGAGCCTTGCCCGAGGCGGAAGGCTGGACGATCAGGTCGTAGAAGAGCACCGGGTCCGCACCGTCGGCGGAGCGCATGAGCCCCGAGACCCGTTTGGTGCCGGCCGGCGCCCCCGGTGGCGCGTCCTGCACATCCCTGGTCTCGAACTCCACCCTGGGGAACGCCCCGGGCAGCTGATCCTCGATCGGCGCGAACTCGCTGACGTCGAACGACCGGGTCGTCGTGACGTACGCCCCGACCAGGTCCTCCGGCGCCGCCCGCCGGACGGGTTCCCAGTCCCCCTCGGGGGTGAAGATGCCGGTCAGGTCGGTGGGCGCCAGCACGATGTACTGGCCGTCGTGGGGAACTGCCGTCCAGCTCCTCGGGTGGTCGAGGGCGACCCCCGCCTCGGACAGCTCGTGTCCCGACCGGCTCGCCCAGGCGTACCG
>CAXTVE010000162.1:0-7136 GCA_964247485.1 uncultured Propionibacteriaceae bacterium | reverse complement strand
TCCAGCGAGGAAATCCTCGCAGGCAAGGAGTCAACCGAACCGGGGGCAGACCCAACCAGCGTCAACTAGGCGTAGATAAGGCGGCTAGAGGGGTTCCTCGGCTGACTCCTGACGCTTGGAGGGACCCGTGACAAGGAGAACGTGGCATTCCTAACCCTGTGTCGCAGGTTCGGATCCTGCTGGGGGCGCCACGTTCGGAGCCTTGTCAGCCCGCGTTTCGCTTTTGCCGTTCTGTCAGGTCGACCACCCGAGCAGGGGCCTCAGGCCGCACTGAGGCCGCAGCAGCCTCCGAGATGGCCACATCGAGCCGGTCCGAGACGGTGTTCAGGTCGTCCTCGAAAAGCGACGCGTAGACGTTCAGGGTCATGGCCGCATCCTTGTGCCCGAGCATCGCCGCTTTCACTTGCGGTGTATCTGCACCTTGTGTCCGTCCGGACCGTCGATGAAGGCGAACGTGCCCCACGGTTGCTCGTTCGGATCGGATACCGTCGCCCCTCTGTCGCGCAGCTCACGGACAGTCTTCGCGACGTCGTCGCAACCGAACGTGAGGTAGGCGCCTTCGCCGGGCTGCTTGCCCTCCGCGCGAGCGTCGTGCAGCGCAATCGTGGTCGAGCCGTCAGGCGGAGCAACCTCGATCCAGCGTCTACCGTCGCCCATTTCCTGGTCCTTGACGACAGAAAACCCCAGAAGGTCGCAATAGAACCTCAGGGAATCGTCGCGGTCGGAGACGTAGAGCATGGCCGTACCAATATGCGTGATCACGTGGTCGAGCCTAGACAGGACCGAGGTCCTGGGTGTAGCCACGGCCGGACGAGGTCGGGGACGAATGCCCGCCAATGCGCACCTTTCTAGCAGAGTCCGGGCTCAGCAACCGGAGGTGCCCAGACCGGTCCAGCTGCCCCGCGAGCCGGTATGGAAGGTCTCCGCGGGTTGTGATTCGTGGGTCCGGAATCGAACAGCGGCGGGTGCGAGGCCGCACGAGGTGGCAGGGGACTGCTCGGCGGCACCACGCGACGAGAGTTGCCGAGCACCGTCCTGAGCGAGGGCCGGCGTCATCGCGGCGCCCGCCGGCGCCGCCCGGCCGGATCCCTAAACCCTGGGTCGCAGGTTCGAATCCTGCTGGGGGCGCCTCCGTCTGACCTAGCCATCAGCCTGTTGTCAGCTAACTCACGATCATGGGCCATTCGTCCTCGCATCGATCGTCACGCGAAATGCTCCGTTGCGACCTTTGCGGCGGCCTCGGGCAAGCGGACGCGGCGGCGCGGCGGCATCGACGAGCTGCCAATCGGGTGCTTCCGCGTCCACGTCCATGCCGGGGTGGACCCGATCTCGGAAGCGGCTGCTGCACCTCGGTGAGATCGTGCCTGCTGGGCCGCGTGCTGGTGATCAAGCCGAGAAGGTACGGACGCGGCTGCTCGGCCTGGTTGACGAACGACGAAGCCCACGGACTGGTGCAACGGTCAATCAGCTGCTCGATCGATGGCTGCAAGTCCTCGACGTCGACCCGTCAGCACGAAGCGGCTACGAGTCCAGGCGCGAAGCCGCCGAGCTCGGCAGAGACGGCTCGGCTCCTGACACACGCGGACCAGCGCGGCGATAGCTACCGCAAGCACTAGTTGTGATGTCCGGGGAGGTTGGTCAGTCGGGTGACTGGTGGCTGTCCTCCGATGGCGGAGTGGGCGCGGTGGTGATTGTAGAAGTGGAGCCAGGCGGGTAGTGCCGCGTTGCGCTGCTCGGTTGAGGTGTAGAGCCGTGCGTAGGCCCAGCCGTCGGCCAGCGTGGCGTGGAAGCGCTCGATTGCCATGGTCTGGGGTCGGTAGGGCCGGGTCCGTTGTGGCTGATACCGAGGTCGATGCAGGCATCACGCCAGGCGAGCGCGCGGTAGCAGCTGCCGTTGTCAGACAGCACCCGCTCCACCGTCACGCCGCGGTCGGCGAACCAGCTGACCGCCCGGCGCAGCACTCCGAGCGCTATCGCGGTCTTTCGTCGGCGCAGATCTCGGCATCGGCCAGGCGGGACTGGTCGTCGATGACGGTGTGGACGAAGGCGGTCCCGATCCGCGGCCGGGACTGTTTGCCGCGCTCGCCGGTGCGGTGGGCGGTGGCTAGAGCGTTGAGTTTGCTCTGCGGGCGGTTGAGGAACTTGTGTCCTCCGCCGTCGGGGATGTTGCCGAACTTGGTGACGTCGACGTGGATCAGCGAGCCGGGATGGTCGTGTTCGTAGCGGCGCAGCGGCTCGCCGGTGACGCGGTCGATGTGGGACAAGCGGTTGATCCGGCACCGCACCAACACCGCGTGCACGGTTAAGGCCTGCATGCCGAGTCGGCCGGCAATCTGGACCGGGCCGAGCCGGTGACGCCACCTCAGCCGCACGATCTGTCGCACACTCTCGGGTCGAGTCCTCGCCGGGCACGTGTGCGGTCGTGAACTGCGGTCGACCATCCCGGCGGAGCCTTCGGCTCGGTACCGGTCGGCCCACTTCTTCGCTGTTCGCGGCGCGACCATGAACAGCTTGGCTGCTGCGGTATAGGTCCAACCGCGGTCGACAACGACCAGCGCGAGCCGCGAACGGGCTCGTGGAGTCAGGGCAGCGTTAGCGTGGGACACCAGGGCCTCCGGTCAGTGAAGCGGTGAACTAGACAGCTCCACCTCACAACCGGGGGCCTTCACCTGTCAGGAAGGCTCACCGGTACCGAGCAGGACAACCTCGCTGGACATCACAACTAGTCGGCATCGAACAGCGCAGAACCCAAGTTTCTCCAGCCGGTTCCGAGGCGCCTTCGGCGTCACGTCCCCGAGATTGGCGGCGGGCTGGAGCGAGGCCTGTAGATCAACCCAGCTCGAGACCACCGACTTGCGTACGGTGTCGACCGCTCCGGCGGCCTTCCGGCAATTGAGTCTGCTGCTCTGAAGCGTGCTGTTCATCCCGCTCGGCCTGCGGGTGGCGCTGTGTCGAGCGGAACGCTGAAGCAACACGCTCAGCAACAGCGTGTGTACCTGGCGCTGCACGAGGTCCAGTCGTCAAGCTCTTGGGCCTGAGCCGGGTCGGTCAGCGGCCGTCACCGTAGGCCGCCGCGATGTCCTCCGAACTGCCCCAGCGGCTGTAGGTGGGTGACTGCGGCCAGCCGGGCGGGGAGTCCTGCCATTCCTCCTGCCGGCCGAATGGCAGCAGGTCGATCAGCGGGAAGGTGTGGCTCAGCTGCTCGGTGCCACGGCCTTCGGTGTGCCAGGTCCGGTAGACCGTGTCGTCGTCGCGCAGGAACACGTTGACTGCGAACCCGCCGCCGGGGGGCGCACCGACGTCGGCGCCGAACGGGCTGTCGGCGGTGGAGTACCAGGTCATCCGGTTGCCGACCCGTCGCCGATAGGCCAGCGCCTCCTCGATCGAGCCCTGGGTTACCACCACGAAGCGGGCGTCGTAGCTGTCCAGGAACTCCAGCCGGGTGAACTGGGCGGTGAAGCCGGTGCAGCCGCCGCACTGCCACTGCTCGCCGGGCGACCACATGTGGTGGTAGGTGATCAGCTGCGGTCGACCCTCGAAGATGTCGACCAGCCGGACCGGACCATGCTCGGACTCGAGGGTGTAGTCGGGCATCCGCACCATCGGCAGCCGGCGGCGCTGGCTGGCAATCGCGTCCAACTCGCGGGTGGCGGCCTTCTCGCGGATCCGGAGCTCGTCGAGCTCGCGTCGCCAGGTCTTCTGGTCGACGACCGGGGGCAAGGCGGTGGTGGTCATCTGGTCCTCCTCGGTGTGGTGACGTCCATCCTGGGGCTGACCACCGACAGAAGCCGAACTCATCGCCGGTCGAGTGGCGTCGCGAGGATCGTGGCTCTGTTGAGACGCCTGGGACGGGATCCTGCCGCGTCTTGACCGTTCCGGCGCCGTCACGAGCGGCCAGATCTGCGAAGACCCCAGGTGGTCGCGGGCCCAGACACCTACGCGTTCGCACCACACGTCGCGCCCGACCTGCTGCATCAGGCCGTCACGCTGTACCGCCGCGAGTTGACCCCGTCCGCACAGCTCGCGGCGCCGTACGTGATCGCTGCCGTGCACGTGGTGGCGCCCCGTGGCGAAGATGAGCTCGTCGGCCCCGGCCTCGGCGGCGACCGACGTGAGGCAGAACCTCACCTCGTACGGGTGCCCACCGCCGCGTACCTCATGGTGACCCAAGCCACCGGTGTCCAGCAAAAGGACGACAAGCGGTCACTCACGGAGCTCGCGTCAGCGTCACGACTGCGGCCAAGATCGCCGCCACCACTCCGTCGACGGCGAGGGGCACCATGCCGATCCAGTACCTGGGGATGGGGTCGAGCCGATAGAAGACCAGGTAGCAGGCCAGCCCGACCAGCGTCGCCATTGCTGTGGCGACGATCCAGACGGAGGCCGCCGGCGCCCTCAGCACACCGGCCGTCCGCAGGGTGATGCCGGCAGCGAGTTGCATGGTGGCCCAGACCACGATCAGCGGGAGCTCGGTGGTGACGGGCCGGTGGGCGATGCTGGAGGTGACGTACAGCAGCAGCGCACCGACCAGCACTCCGCCGACGATCGTTGCCCCCAGCGCCGGCCATGACGCCTTCGGGAGAAGGGCCGCCATGCCGACGGCCAGCAGAACCAGGCCGCCGAGGCCGCCGAGCACCGCTCCCGCGAGGAAGAGCCCGCCGCCGGGTGGAGTCCGCGCCGACGGTCTGAACACGATCGTCCACCAGACGAGGTAGCTCAGGCTGCAGACGACGAGCAGGACCTCACCGATCACGATCATCAGCGGGCCGGCCCCCAGCCCCTGCCACCGACCCACCGTTCGACCATAGTCGAGAGGTAAGGGCGGCGTGAGCGGCCGAGGTGAGCCGGGTCGTCGCGGCAGTTCCTGCCCCCCGACTGGCCTGGGCAAGCCGACGATGGCGGGTTGGAGGCGGCCGACGCGCTGGAGTGTCGACCGGCGCGGCCTCGGAGGCGAGGTCACCGACCTGAGCGCTCGGGGGCGGTGGCGGTCGCTGGTGACTCGTCGGCCGTGGCATGTCACCGCATACCGTCAACCCGACCCGGCCCTCCGCCGCGGCACGCTCCTGGTGGCCAGGTGACGGGTGTTCGCAAGGCGTCCGCTCTGCGGTCTAGGTTGGCCCCATGCCAGACGAGTCGGACGGCGAGCAGTTCCACGAGATCCAGGAGGACGGTTACGACGATTCCAACCCCTACCTTCCACGTACGCCCGAGGCCTACCGCGCGGCCTGGGCGGACCTCGATCGGCTGTGGGCGGAGACCGTGGCGAAGGCCAAGACCCTTGACGAGGCGCAGCTCCATGAGTCGGTTGATGGGGAGTGGTCGTTCATCCAGACGCTGCGCCACCTCACCTACGCGACTGACGTCTGGGTGTTCGCGGTCGTGCAGGGGGTTCCCAATCCCTACGACCCGCTCGACCTACCCTTCGACGGCTACGAGAGGTTCCCAAACGGCATCGTCTACGAACGCGACGCGCGCCCGCCACTCGCCGACGTGCTCGCCCTGCGGGGCGACCGGGTCGCCCGCGTGGGCGCCTTCCTCAGCGAGCTCACCCAGGAGCGCATCGAGAGCACCGTCTCCTTCGAGAGCACGGGCTGGCCGTTCACCGAGAGTTTCCATGTCGGCCAATGCCTGGCGACGGTCGTCAATGAGGAGTGGCATCACCGCAACTTCGCCGAGCGAGACCTCGACCGGCTGATGGCGGTCTGACAGGTCCGTCAGCACCTTCCGGCCAACTCCACGGCGGGGTCATCCGGAAGCCCAGTCGCTAGACCGCGTGGTCGGCACGGGCATGAGGGTGCGTGTCCGCCATCGCCGCGACCAGCGGCTCTTGGCATTTTCGGTCGAGGGCCCGGGGTGGGCACTGCGCCACCACGACGGGGGCCGGTGCGGTTGCTCGGGTTAGGTCCCGCCGCATTGCTTGGGTCTGAGACCAGTACTGGACATCGCCCTGTGACCCCGAGCGGCCGTGTGGAGGCATTCAGCGACGCCGTGTTCGCCATCACCATCACGCTTCTGGTCCTGGAGATCCCGAGGCCGGACCTCGGAGCAGACCACCTTGGCCAGCGTCTGCTCGAGGCTCGGCCCGACTACGCCGCCTTCCTGGTCTCCTTCGTCTCCATCGGGGTCCTGTGGCTCAACACCACCATGCCCTCTTCGCCCGGACTAGCGGTGTGGACCTCGTGAGTGGCCCCCACGGGCCAACCGGCTTCGCCCCCCGCCCTCGGCCGGCCAGCCTGGTTGGGTCCGGACGGGTGCCGACACCCACGCGGGCCAAGGCCGGGCCTGTGGCCCAGCGACGTCGGCGATCTGGTCGAGGGCGGTCTGGAGGTCGGGGCGTGAGGCGGGATCAGGCCGCAGAAGGGCGGCAACCAGCGTGTCCAACGGATGATGCCGCGTCCAGCCGAAGGCCGGCCGAAGGGCCGCCTGTAACACCCGGCCAACGCCGTACAAGTCCATCCCCGCGCTGATCGGCTGGCAGGCCTCCATCTCCGGCGCAGCCCAGCCGAGGGTGCCCACGGGGTGTCCGGGCGGCTGGGGCGAGCCGAACGTCCGGGCGCTGCCGAGGTCGACCAGCACCGGACGGCGGTCTCGAACCAGGATGTTCTCCGGTTTGACGTCCAGGTGGGCCAGCCCTCGGGCGTGCAGCGGCACCAGCGCGCCCAGCAGCTGGGCGCCGAGATGGGCGACCGCTCGCCGGGGGAACCAGCCGAACGTCCGGAGCTCGTCCAGGGCCGGTCCGTCGACGTACTCGCTGAGCACGTACGGCAGTGCGCCGCCGGTGCCGTCGGCATAGAGCCGGGGCAGCGCCGGGTGCGGGTTGTCGGCCAGCGCGGCGACCTCGCGGGCCAGCGACTGGCGGGCCCGCCCGTGGTCGACCTGATGCGGCCGGGCCAGCTTGAGCACCACCGGCGCCCAGAGCCGGGCCGACCAGGCGAGCCACGTCTCGCAGCGGTGCCCGACGCCGAGCAGCTCCCAGGCTTGCACGTGCGGAACCACGACGGTCCCGGGGTCGAAGCCCCAGACCGGGTGGCCGTCGGCGTCAAGTCGCGTGGGCGGCCTCGAGGTCACCGTGGGCATCAGGAGTCTCCTTCGACGAGTGGGCGGACCGGGCGGTCGGTCACGGGTCCCCCGGGGAC